>JARIAA010000233.1 GCA_029264635.1 Psychrobacter sp.
GTAACCCAGGATGATTGGTCAGGGCCAAATCTTGAAAATATTCTATATCGGGCAGCGGACGGCTTGAGACAAATAAGGGCGTGGTGGGCTTGATACGATAGTCTGTGCGCAGTAGACGCTGTAGAGCAATCATAGCGAGGCGCGCATCATTATTTGCGTTTATCGCTTCGCTCTTGGCATCAGCTAATGCAGACTGTGCTTCCAATCGATCAACGCGTGAGATAAACCCTTCTTCAAACAGACGCTTCGCCATATAGTCAGTCTGCTGCAAGGTATCGTAAGCATCTTCTCGTAAGTAGGCAGCAATAATAGCCAGTTGTGCTTTAAAATAACGCTCAATGAGGGTATTGTATAGCTCATTTTTATCCAAAATACTATCTGCGACCGCCTCTTGAGTACGAGCATTTGAAGCACCAGTCAAAGCTTCGGTACGCCCAGCCGTATAAACCGGCCAAGCAAAGCCCAAACCTGCGCCTGTCCTTGAACCTGAACGCTTAAAATCGTAAGAATCGGGGATACGATCATTTAATGCGTCACCAAAATTTGGTAGATCAGGTAATGTAGGAACAGGCGGAACAATATCACCCGTATTGGCACCAGCATTATTGACCCCGTTAATAATCCCATTTTTGAGCGTGGATAAATCAATATCTTCACGTATATTGTAAGTACTGGCTGATGCCTGGGCGAACACAAAAGGATGATCTATTGTCTCAAGGGCATCGGTTTGAAACTCGCTTGCGGCAATAGCTGCTTCATTGGCAGCAAGTTTGGGTGAAACTTGTAATAAAATAGCTTGTGCCTGCTCAAGACTCAAAAAGCTGCCCACTTCTAATGGATAGCTATTAGCAATGCTTTTGTGGGTAATTGGGTCGACGAGAGTATCTAAAGTAGTGCTTTTTATCTGCTGAATCAAAGGCATACTAGGGGCATCAGTTTCAGCTCTAGAAGTAGCGTCTATGATCTGTGTAGTACCGATAGGCGGCGCTGCATTTTCAGAGCCAAAGCTTTGACCGTGACTTCTGATGTCGGTAATGTTATCTGCTAAGGCGTGAGTTGAGATTCCCATTAGCATGATAGTCGCAATAGCACTAGGCAAAGACGAGATAGCAAATTTCATAAGAGAGGTGAGCCGTTAATCAAAAATCAAAATGTTGTAATAAAAACTATTTAACCAAAAAATATTTTATCGACTGATACTGCCAAAGTAGTAATACTATTGAATTGTCAACGTGTCAAACACATGGGCGCTACAATGTCATTAGTAAAAAACAGTCGGTAACTATCATAGTTTGAGCGCAACCTATATAGTTTAGGCGCTAACTACCGTATAAAACTTAGCCATAATACCAAAGCATACACTGTAGAGTGCTAATCATGACGGGTCAATGCTTATTATTTACTTGTTATTCATGAAACGTTTTGTGCGGCTATCATAAAACGTCGTTTCAACTTAGACATTGGCGTTGTTATTAACGATAGTCGTAAGCTCTTAGGGAATGTTTGCTTTGAACAAAGAATAAACACAAAGGGAGCCAGATAAAAAAGCATTATGAAGGCATCAGCTAAGTATAGCGAATTATAAAGTATTTGAGGAGAGAGGAATGGCAGGATACATATTGGCTTTGGATCAAGGAACGACATCAAGTCGAGCAATCTTATACGATGATCATGCGCGTCCTATTGAGATTGCCCAGCAGCCAACGACACTACAAACACCAAAAGCTGGCTATGTAGAGCAAGATGCGCGTCAAATTTGGCAAACACAAATTAGCTGTGCTCACGATGTTATTAATCAAGCAGGGCTACTGGCAACCGACGTGACTAGTATCGCTATTACCAATCAACGCGAATCTATCGTCATCTGGGATAAGCAAACAGGCAAGCCTTTGGCTCCTGCGATTATTTGGCAAGATCGCCGTACTGCAAGCTACTTTAAGGATTTAGAGAATATTAGTCATGATGATATATTAAAAAAAGTACAGCAAATCACTGGTTTGCGCTTGGATCCTTACTTTAGTGCCAGTAAGATCGCATGGCTACTTAAACACCATCCCAAAATAAAGTCGCGTGCCAAAAGTGGTCAGATCGCAGTGGGTACTATTGATAGCTGGCTGATTTATCAGCTCACAGGTGGCGAGCATGTCATTGATGTCACCAATGCTTCGCGTACGCTACTATATGATATTCATAAGTTGGCATGGTCGGAGGAGCTATGTGCGCGCTTTGATATTCCAATGGCATTATTGCCAAAAATACTGCCGTCAGATGGTGAATTTGGTAAAACTAAAAAAGGATTATTCGCCAAACAAATTCCTATAAATGCCGTATTGGGTGACCAGCAGGCAGCCTTATTTGGACAAGGCTGTCTTGAGCCTGGCATGGCCAAAAACACTTATGGAACTGGCTGCTTTATGCTGATGAATATCGGCCAGACGCCCAAGCTTAATGAGCATAAGCTGTTGACTACTGTAGCATGGCAGCGTAAAGCTCCTATAAATCGTGTCGATAATTTATCTATTAGCGACATCGTGCAGTCGGGTAAGCGATTGATTCAAGCGCCAACGTCTTTTTTTGGACGTGAAGTCAATTATGCTTTAGAAGGCAGCGTATTTATGGCAGGTGCCATTGTACAATGGCTACGTGATAATTTGGGTATGATTCAGCAAAGCTGCGATGTCGAGGATTTAGCACGTCAAGTAGACAGTAGCGAAGAGGTTGTATTGATACCAGCATTTACAGGTCTTGGGACGCCTTATTGGCGCTCTGATATTGATGCCAGTATCAGTGGCATGAGCCGTGGAACGACAAAAGCCCATATTGCACGTGCGGCTCTAGAAGCCATTGCCTATCAAACTTATGATGTGCTTACAGCCATGCAAAAAGACAGTCCATACCCATTAAGTGAGCTACGAGTCGACGGTGGCGCTGCCAACAATGATTTGCTTATGCAGTTCCAAGCAGACTTGCTTGGTGTACCCGTCCTACGTCCTAAAGATACTGAAATCACAGCTAAAGGTGCAGCGCTATTGGCTGGTCTAAAAAATGGCTTATATGATGAGGGGACTATGCAGGCATCATGGCAGATAGAACAAACCTTTGAGCCTAGCATGTCAGATGCGAGACGTGCGCAGCATCTTGAAAAGTGGGAGCGGGCTATTGCAAGAGCTTTAATAGATATTTAAGTTAAACAGTGACGTGTATTGCTTAGCAACATTCACGCTGCTCACAACTACAAAACAATACTATTATAGCGGACCTTATCGCTCATTTGCTTAATCAAATAGATGGTCCTTATACACGTTGTAACGTAAGGTCATCGTAAGATTGACAAAACTTACATAAATATTCTATCGATAAGTGTTGGCAATTATCTATACTCTACTTGTGATTAGATAAAACGTTAATCCCAAAAATTTTTAACCCAGACAATACCGATAATTAATAAATACACAATCACCCATTTAGGAATAATATTATGAATAAACATGACAACGATTTAATAAATAACCGCGTTATTGATAATAATGATCGCATTATCACTGATGACAACATGGTCGTCGGGGATAAAGAACGTATCATAGATGACAATGCTCGTAGAATGACTGAATCTGAACGTCCTATGCATGACAGAGTGCTAGGCGACCATGATGACATCAACCGTGATACAGTAAAACATATGTCTAAAGAGGCAAGAGAGGATCTCAACGCTGATCCTATTACTGGTGAACCTGGCTCACATCCAGTAGGAACAGGCATCGGTGGTATCGGTGGCGCTGCTGCAGGTGCTGCTATTGGTACAATGGCAGGACCGCTTGGCACATTGATTGGTGGCGCTATCGGTGCTATCGTTGGTGGCGGAGCAGGTCATGCAGCAGCAGAAGCTATTGACCCTACTCGTGAAGAAGCTTACTGGCGCGCAGAACATGCCAATACTAGTTATTATCAGCAAGGTCATGAATTTGAACGCGATTTGCATCCAGCGTATGCCGTAGGCTATGCTAACCGTTCACGTTATCCTGCTGATGCCCGCTTTGAAGATCATGAATCAGATTTACAGCGCTCATGGGAAGAGGTGAAAGGAGATTCGCGTCTGGCATGGGATGATGCCCGTCTTGCAACTCGCGACGCTTGGAATCGTGTAAGCTAATTAGTCATTCTACCAGTTAGAAATGTTAACTTTATCTTAAAGTAACAAAGTATTTATAATCTTACTAGTTTGTGAGTTGTAAGATTATAAATGTATATAAGTTCTAACTGCTAGAACCAAATTATGTAATTCGTGTTATGTTTAAGCTTCCAGAGTCAATTCTGGAGGCTTTTCTTGTTTCATTATTACTTAATTGCTAGGCTTTTCGTCACTGAATAATACAAGGTAATAGTAAAGTTATATGAGATCGATAGCTGACATAGCGTTAAGAATAATCCTATAAAAATAACAGGAACATTATGAATCGTCTCCATCGTAACGATGACCAAAAGCAGTTCTATATCGCTACTGCTAATCTACTTAATTTTGCAAACCCCAATCGAATTTATTATGACAACGCGCCAGCTTATGATGAAAAGACCTATCAGCATAAGTTACAGGGCATTAGCGATCTACTTGCCAAAGCGCATGCCGACATTATTGCAGTACAAGAGGTATGGGACAGTGATGCTCTAGAAGCATTAGCAATCTCATTAGGTTTTAAAGCAGAACACGTGGTTATTCCGATGGCAAGCAATGATAGTGCTTGCCAATATACACAAGGTTATGGCGCGCAAAAAACTCCTGCAGTTGGTTTTATTAATTGCTTTAACGCGCTAGAGACGACCCTATTAGAAGAGATAGTGTCTGAAGCTGTGATCGATATTCCTGATGTTGGACCTTATACTCAATTTAACCGTCCGCCATTATTGCTGCGTGTAGATGCGTATGGTCAGCCCATAACCATTATTACTGCTCATCTCAAAAGTAAACGTGCTTATTTTTTGCGTGATGAGGCGGGTGAACTATTAGAAGATATGGATGATCCTAATATACGAGTGCGAGCCAAATTGCGCAGCTTATGTATGCGAGCCGCGGAAGCCGCGTCTATTCGTATGTCTATTATCAAGCGTTTGCAACATACTCGTGAGCCCCTCATATTGTTAGGCGATATGAATGATGTTACTGGCAGCGTGACGACGCAGTTGATGGCTGAGACAGGCGAGGTCAATTACGATAAAACCATGCGCGATGTAGCATTATTCGATGCAGCTCGCATCCAAGCCCGTTACGGCTGGATGAAAGATGTGGCTTACACCCATATCTATCAAGGCATGCCGGAGGTGATTGACCAACTGTTTGTATCAGAGGAGTTTTTGCCCGATAGCAAGTTTGCGCTTGGGCATGTTGAGCGAGTAGATTATTTTAACGATCACTTGAAGTGGGATTATTCTGATAGGGTTACGGATCATGGCATTATACGAGCAAAGATAAAACTTTATGATTAATTACGATATTATCGTCTTAATCCATTGATACCTCTTGTTTGATAATGTACAAGTGTTTATCATGACCCCTTAATACTTTAAATTCGGTTAAGTTAATATATTCATAACTAAACTGTTAATAGCATGCTAATATAAATTAATAAAGACTATATTCATACCTAATAGAGCGTAACATCAAGAGGTTTATAATGAGTGATCATAAAGACGATAAGATAGAAGACATTTTGGTTGATTCAGAGTTGGCAAAAAAACTTGTGCCTAACAAATTTAAGTTTACTAGCCAGCAAGGTCGTGTACGCCGTCAAAAATTATTGATGGGTGCAAAAAAACTAAGCGAAACTCGCTCAATTAACGATATCAGTTTGGCTGATGTGTGTGAAGAAGCGGGTATTCCACGTGCGTCTGCTTATCACTTTTTTCCTAATATCGAAGCCATCTTTTTAGCATTACGCTTTTTAAATGCGATTGAGATTTTGGAAGTATTGACGACGGTTGAAACGGTTGATTATGACAGATGGCAAGGTTACTTAACGGCCCTGATTCAGCGCTGTGTTCATATCTTCCATGATGATAAGACCAAAGCTAAATTAATTTATGATACCAATACACCCGATTTTGAAGGTGATAGCTTTGGTGAAGACATGGATCATCAAATTGTAGAGCTGGTTTATGAGCGTTTATCAGAGCGCTACGAGATGCCAAAATTTGAAGACCTTCAAGATATATTTTTAGTCACTTATAGTATTATTAATAGTATATTTACCCTATCTTATCGACGTCATGAAAGTATCACGGATAACTATGTGCAAGAAGCGACCACTGCTTCTATTGCTTATCTGCGTTGTTATTTGCCAGAAAAATTACCAAGCAAAAATCGTTAAGCCCCATTTTTATAGTGTAAAAAGCAGCCGTCATGATGGCTGCTTTTTTGTGTTATTAATGAGAGGTTTTATTTAATAAGCATCAAACGCTGATGTTATCGTTTATGCTTCAATCTTATAAAGGTAATGGTTGACCATGGCAAACCTCATCCGCTGCATCCAGTGGAGCATATTGCTCATAATAACTCACCATCAAGTCTTCAAGCGCCACACTGGCTTTTGAATCATAAGTGTTAACATAAGCTTCATGAGCTTGTTCTAACCAGCGCTCAGCCATACGAAACCGTAAACCAGACTGATCTAAGCTAGATTGGCACTGATCGGTAGCTGCCCAAATAAGCGCCACTTCACTAAAAGCCAGCTCGCGTGGGGCTATGATCGTACCAGCATTGTATTGTGAAGCGCTGTCTTTCAAAGCGCTTAGCATGGCCCATAAATCAGGGCGCATCAAAGCTGAAGACGATGGAATAGCCGTTATTAGAGGTAAATCTTTATCCTCGCTCTTTTGTAAGGCCTTTAAAATATGAGTACCATTTTCCAACGCTTGTAGTCCAGCGACTGAGAGATTGTTTTTACTGTTCTCATAAGAGGCGTAGTCAAACAACGCTTGCGCTTTATAAGCAAAATATTGCTGACGTGAGCTTAGGGTTTGTTGCTGATAAAAGCTTAGCTGAGTCAATAAGCAGTCAATCTTTTGCTGCTTAGCATAGGCTATGCTCGCGTTATTCTGTGTACTGCCATTATCACAATAGTTAGCCAAAACAATAAATGCATTAGGAAGATTATTAGTATCTGATGCTTGTGCTTGTGCTAATGGAGAGAGAATGAAGAATGTCGTAGCGGACAATACGAGGCAGGAACGACGCTTATAAGTAGCTATTCTGGCAAGCAAGTTTGAGGTATTTGGCATAGCGCAAGCCTTAATATCTGGTTATCCATTGACAGATTATTTTATGAGTTCTAGCTGTTATCATAGCTTACAGAGTATTGATTACTGATTTATTATCGTATGATGAATTATAATATAGAATTATCTACTAAGCGCTTATTTTGTGAATTGTCACGTTTAAACAACGCTTCATCAAATTTAAAGCGCAGTCTAAAGTAGGCACCTTCTTGGGTAGTGTCCCCATAAGCGATATCCTCATCTTCAAAGCCCATAAAGTTGTAGCCAAGCGATAACCATAGGTTGGTCATGGGGCTATACCCAATTTCTGCACCAAGCATATACGCCATATCATCCGCTTTTTTGTTCCAGTAAGTCCCTGCTTGCAAGCCTATATCCCAGCGCTCGCTAATATCATAAAGTCCACGAACGTAAGCAGCATGAGCGGTATTTTGGCTCTCAAGATTGTCTGTATTAAGTTGATTGTACTTACCAGCATAGCGACCAGATAATGTTAATGGCTGCGTTGGATGGTAGTTGCCACTCCATGCCCAAATCAAGGTATCTTTTTGGTAAGGAGCACTACCTGTCTCATTATCATCTAAGCGGTACTCAAGCTTAGTCAGCATATCTAACTGATTGCTATCATAATCACGGTAGGCGGCGCCAAGTTGGAAACGATTGATCGTACGATGACCATCGTTATAGTCAACCTGCGAATAAATGTCTTTGGCGAGTAAAGTCATCTCATCGTTGTAGCGATAAGCGACACCAGTGCTTGCAAGCAACGTATCACTGGTTTCGCCCCAGCGTTTTTCTAAGCGAGCTGATACTTTATAGTCTTCTTTGGCTAGATACTCAACGCCAAAACCTGCTGCGGTCGCTGTACGGTTTTCTTCGCCTTCAAGCGATTCGACACGCTCAAACAATGTGTTTAAAGTCAGACCTTGTTGCACATACCATTTGTTTTTTAGACCAATGGCGGCTTCAGCTTCACGTGCGCTGATGGCATCGCGAGCACGGTATTCACTATAAACTTTACCATCTTTCATGTAAGTGGCATCAAAGCCGACGACGGTACGTTGGCGCTCATCGGTGTCATCAAGACCGTAGCTACCTGATAGGCTATTGATTAAGTCATGACGCGCATAAAGGCGACCTAAATGACCAAGAGGTGTCTCGCCACCGATAGAGGTTGCATTGCGCGCACTATGGTCAATATCTTGTTCGTATTCAGCGAAGACCAATGCTTTATTGAGCTTAGGAAGACGAGCCGTAACACGAGCACGGGCAGTCGTGCCTTCTATGTCCTTTTCTAATGTATTGACGCCATTGAGCGCTGACTGATTAATGATGTCATCATTGAATATGGTATCAGCAGTAATATCTACTACATCGGTCGCAGCCTGCGTATTACGTGAGGCGGCAGTCGCCTCTTGTTTATAGTATCGCACGCCAATCTCGCCAACGATATTTTGACTAAGGCGCTGCTCAATGCTTGCTTGTATGCCTTCGCGATGAGCATCGGTCGTATGGTCTTTGGTGCGGACACCTTCAAATTTTAGCGCTGTTTTTTTGTTTTTTAATTTATGAGCAACTTCTACACCTGACTCAGTACGTCCTGCCGTTAATGGCGACGCGCCCGTGACAAAAGTTTTATCAGCTTCATTATAATACGCTTTAGCGCGTGTCAGGTTTTTGTCATCGTAGTTGACCTCGATGCGTAAAGCCCCACCTTCGACATCGCTCCCTTCTAGTAAGGCGGCATTGATCTGATTACTAGATTTGTAATTGGGATTGTCAGCTTTGTTCTTGGCATACTCTGCGACCAAGTTGAGCTTATTATTAAACTTGATAACGCTGTTGATGCTGGCAAGCTCTTCTTTATTGAGTGGATCATCACTATTAATATAGCTGCCACCGACAGCGATTTTATCGTTAAGCTGTTGTTTGGCGGCTACACCGCCGACCCAATAATTTTCACCCCCTTTATCTACCTCGACAGTGACACGCAAGTAAATAGGGTTGCCATCAATGTCTTGGCTAGCAATAGGGGCTTTTAGGTATAAGCTACGACTAATAGGATCAATCTCATAATCGGCAAAGCGGGTTAGGGTCTCACGGCGAATAATAAGGCCTGGATTGTTTGCATTACGAGTAATCACTTCGATAGTTTCAGAGTTCTCTAACACCGCGTCAAAGTCGCGAGCGAGCGGGTAGGGTCCTGAGATACCTAAGCCACGGGTTTCGTTGACGCGCTGTGATGAGCTAGTTTCTGCTACAAATGTGGTAATACGCGTATTTGTATCTTCATACTGAGCTTTAATTCCTGTTAAAGTACGGTTGTACTGACCAAGCTTGATACCTTCATCATTATCGATCTGAGTTTTTAGATCACCATACATAGCAAATGAGCGCCATTTATCTAAGCGGACATAAAGCTTGCTAGTCGATTGCGCATCAAAGCCTTTGGCTGATGAGTCGCCATAGACGGGATAATATTCGCCAGGCTCAATATCACGGAATAAGCGCTCACCTTTTTTGTCGCTATCGTAAGATAAGGTTAGTAGATAGTCGCCGCGTACTTTACCCTTTAAAAACATTGCCGCACGACCAGTGGTTGAATGATCATCTCCGCCTGCAAATTCATGCAGCTCCTTTTCAAAGGCACCTTCAGCGTCGGTTATACTATCGCTATAAAAGTCTTTTAATGAGATTGCGCCTTCAACGATGCCCACAGCAATCAGTGGACGTAGTTTAGCTATGAACTGCAAGGGAATGATTTGCTTGCTACTGCCTGTATCAATAATCAATTCACCTTTACCCGGCACACTTGGGGCGATAACTGAAATTAATAACTCACCGCCATCGACATTGTACTGTATACCTGCTTGGTCTTTGTTGCTATCGTCAAGGTTAATGCGGCCAATATTGGTCTTGATAGTGATGGGCGTTGAAGGAGTATAAGGACGATTATCACGATCCTTTAAGCTAATCACAACTTGATATTCACTCACACCATCTGCTTCAACCAAGCGCTCTTGAGTACGATAATTAATGGCTTGTAGGCTATCAGGGGCGATAATATCAATGGTTTGCTCTGAGAGGATTTTGCCTGTGCTATCGGTCGCGACGCCACGTAAGGTATTGTGTCCACGTTTAAATTCGACCGCATAATAATCAAAGGCGGCTACATTTTGCTGCTCTTGTTCGGCGGTTTTTCCGATTTGCTGTGCTGATAGGGCTTTATCATTGACATATAAGGTGAAGTTTGACCCTAATGGTGCTTGTACTTGTACCAGCTGCTTATAGGCGTTTAGCTGTTGCCCAGTAGTTAGATTAATAAACGCCACATCATTATTGGCAACTTCTTTGAGATATTCTTCAAGCTCTCTTTGTCTTGGCGCAGCAACGGTATGGACAGACAAGTTGATGCGCTCATCATTAGGATTGGTCATATCAGCCACGATCGCTGAATCACATTGAATCCCGCGATCCAATTCATCATTTGATTTGCAGCCACTGGCATCGACATTATCGTTAGTAGTGCGATTGTAATCAGGATTTAGGGTCAGCTCGCTTTTTACAGCTTGCTCAAGGGCGTTATTTTTAGCGCTTATATTGTTACTACGATTGATAAGCTCTTGGTTTAAGCGCTCCATATCATTTGCTATATCGCCTATCAGAGCAAAGTCGGCACGGTGCAGCTCACCATATTTTAAATCAACAAATCGGCTACTTGCGTCGCCTGTATTGCGATTGCTTTGTATGATGAGCTTAGTGCCTTTAGGGAGCGTGGTGCGATCTACTTTTAGGACATGAGTTTTGGCATCTATACCATAAAAGTTGTATTTGCCCTCAGGATCGGTAACGACAAAATTGCCATTTTCCATGTAAATACGTACGCCTGCGACACCAAGCTCGCCGGCGTCTTTTTGCTGTATACCATCACGGTTAATATCATGATAAATCTTGCCAACAATAATGCCATCGGTATTCATGACCCCGCGGCTTACATCGATTCTCCACTGTGCTTCTCTTGAGACTAAGACTTTGTCGTGCTTGTCAGAGGCTTGAGCGATAGCGCGGTTGATGCCATCACCGCCTAAAGATGAGGCGCCAACCAGCACGCGATAAGTGATACTTTTGCTTTCACCCACCGCCATGTCACCCAAACCTAAGACTTGGTATTTACCCTCCGCCTTAAACTCAGTAGTGTGCACTTTATCAATACGTACGCTGTCTTTCACATAGTCAAATCCACGTGGCAGAGCATCCTTAAGCTGAACGTCATAGGCGGTAGCTGCACCATCGTTTTTAACGGTGAGGCTATAGTTGACATAGTCGCCAAGCTCGGCGGTTTTAACATCGCCTTCTTTGGTCACTTGTAAATTAGGCAACTCATTAACCATGACGATATTGCTGCTAATATTATTCGTTATAGTTTCAGCAGACGGATCGACGCAAGCATCTAAAGTTGCTGTTAAGGTATCACCCTTTAATGTCTGAATAATCTCGTCATTAATTGCATTGGCATTATTTTGCGTGGGCACTGATAAACGGTATTTACCCGTGTTCTCACCTGTTTCTAGCGCTTTTAGCGAATAAGTATCGCCTGTTAATGGAGAAGTGATAGTCACCCACACTTGATCGGGTTTATCAGACTGTACATTACATTGGGCGTAACTGGCTTCTATATAGACCTCATCACCAACTTGAGAGTTATTTTTACGACTCACAAATGAAGGCAGCATAAAATCAATTCGAGGCGCAATGAGAATCAAACTATCCATTGCCAATACCGTGATTGAACCATCTTCGATGATAAATGCATTCAGATTGACATCAATCCTATCGTTTTCACGTGAATTGACGTCAGCAAGGGCCTTGACAAGCAGTTGAATACTTTCGCCTTGAGCAATCTTAATTTGATGCGGGTTACTGAACAAAACGTCGCCATCATCGATCACCCCATTTTCATTAATATCTTGATAGATAGAAAAGTTGGAAAAGCTTTTTGGCAAGCTATAGCTTGGTTCCACAACGTTTTCAAGCATCGGCCCTTTAGCTACAGTAGGTGCATTGGAGGCAATACTTGGAGAGAGATAACGTAACGCTACCGTGTCAGGCTCTGCAATGTTTGAGGAGCCAGAAAACGGTGTCGAGACATTTGGAAATGCATAGCTCAATGACACAGTAGCATCGTACCTGCCATTGTTTGTTAGAATGTTCACCCATTGGGTATTACTACCGAGATTGATGGTTTGTAATATCGGCTG
>JARIAA010000263.1 GCA_029264635.1 Psychrobacter sp.
ATTTATACAACTCTTAAAAAAACATCCGTTAATTCAAAACAATCGAAATAACTACGATAAAGACAGCGGTAATCAAAACGATAGCCCGATCGTTTTTCAAATAAAAGAAAATACGCAGTCTAATAATCAAGAACTGGTACTAACTTTATGGTTACACCGTACCTGGCAAGCAGAGTATACACTTGCGCGCAATGTTATCCGTATCAAAGATCAAACCGTTGATACTTTGCCCATTACGCTAAATCCGCTTTTAAACACTGAGCAACAAGACGCCATTCATATGGCTAATCGTTCAGCGTTTAGCATCATTACTGGTGGGCCAGGTACAGGAAAGACATTTACCGTTGCTCAGTTAGTGATGGCGCTCCATCAAGCGCAGGCGCAGGATAATATAGAAGAATCAGTAGGGAATGAAGCCATTAGCGTAAACCTTGCTCTGGCTGCCCCAACGGGTAAAGCTGCTCAGCGTATGCAAGAGTCCTTACAAGACGCTTTACAACACGCAGGCGTAGCCATGCAGCTGCCAGAGGCGAAGACCATTCATAGGTTGCTCGGCATCGGGCAGGGCGGACAGCCTCGCTATCATAAAGACAATCAATTAAGTGAAGACATCATCATTGTCGATGAAGCTTCTATGCTTGGTGTGGAGTTAGCCAATTATTTAGTTAGTGCAGTCAAGCCAAAAGCTCGGTTAATCCTATTGGGAGATGCTAATCAATTAGCAGCGGTAGACGCTGGAGCAGTGCTGGCGGACTTATGCCGCATACCCGTATTAGAAGGGGTGCATCAACGTTTAGAGTTTAGTCGCCGTTTCACCACTGAGTCTGGTATCGGTAAGCTTGCAAAGCTCATCAACCAAGATGCTAGTGAGATAGGGAATAGTATGACAGCCGTTTGGCAGCTAATGCGAGAGGATGAGACTTTAAACTTTTATCATCTGGCTCATATACCATCATCGCAAATGGGAAATGATAGAGCTGCTACAGGTAATACAATAAAAAATAGCCTAAGCATTAAAAAGTTTTACTCAAGAGTGCTCACAAATTATAAATCCTATATAAATCGAACCGGTAAAATATTAACAAAGATAAAAGTAGCCAAATCCATGCCAATGGCAGAGTATATCGCGATTTTTGATGAGCTAATTTTACTACTCAATCAATTTAGAGTACTAACTGCTGGGCATCATGGACGCTGCGGGGATCATTCTATTAATCTCTACCTAAGTGAGCAGCATCGCAATCAATTAAAACTACCCTTATCCAAATCTCCTTGGTACCACGGTCGACCTATCATGGTATTGCAAAACAATTATGAACTCGGCTTATTTAATGGAGATATTGGTATTTGTCTACAGGCTAAAAGCGGACGATTACAAGTGTTTTTTGAAAACAAAACACAAGGTATCTCAGTTAATATGCTTAGTCATGAGATGGTTGCGACAGCTTATGCAATGACGATTCATAAATCCCAAGGTTCTGAATTCGATCATGTCGCGATTAGTTTTGACGATCATCATGCCCGTCTGCTTAGCCAAGAGTTAATTTATACAGCCGTAACAAGAGCAAAAAAACAGGTAACCATATTTAGTACGGAAACCGCGTTGACACAAGCTTTAGCCACACCAACAGTACGCCAAACAGGATTAGGCTTACAATTCCAGAATTTAACTGAGAAACACTAAGGATGCATACGTTCAAGGCAACATTAGCGTATTTAGACAAAGTTATCTACGAGCCTAACGAGTTTATTATAAATTTCGTTAAAGAAGAAAAACAAAACTCAGAATATGCCGCTGGCACGTTTACACTATCTACCGCATTGACTAACAAAACAGTCCGACTCAGAGTCGCAAAAGTTACACCAAACAAGATAGGGCAATTTGTAACTTTTTGGGAAAAAGACGCCAAAGATATCAATCAGCCTTTTCGATATGATGAATCGCCAGACTTGCTAGTCGTGACCACTTTTGCTAATGATACTTTTAATAGCAATAAACAATTCGGACAGTTTGTTTTCCCAAAAAATATTCTAGTTAAAAAGGGTATTCTTAAGTCTGATTTTACTAAAGGTAAAATGGGTATAAGAGTCTATCCTAGCTGGGACAAACCGACGAGTAAAATAGCTATAAAAACGCAGCACTGGCAACTAGAGTATTTCTTAATAATAACTAATACAAGCGTATTGCCTCTAGCAAAAATACTAGCGTTGTATGAGTAGTAGAATCAATAAGAGACGTTAAAAGCAAAATTCAGAAAACAAAAAAGCATCCGATTTGGATGCTTTTTCAATTTACCATACCCAAAATTTTAGGTTTATACTTTGTCTTCTTTAATAGCATAGATACCAGGCAGATGACGCAAGTAACCATGAAAATCCATACCGCAGCCATAAACGTAACGGTCGGCGACATTGATGCCAATAAAGTCAACTTCGAAATCTTCAATTTTACGATCGTGTTCTTTATTAAGCAGTACACAACAATCAATAGATGCTGGATTTTCTTTACCAAGCTCTTCTACGATTGCTTTTAAGGTGATCCCTTCATCAAAAATATCATCAATCAGTAGTACATGCTCACCTTTGAGGCTGACATCAGGTTTAAATTTCCAATCCAGCTCATTAGTCCCTTCATTATCACGATAGCGCGAGGCATGGATATAATGCATGCGATGATAAAAAGTGAGGTGGGTTAGCAGCTGACCTGCTGGAATAAGTCCACCATTCATAACTACCATCACGATAGGATTTAGACCAGCATAGTGAAGATTGAGCTGCGCGGCAAGACGTTCATAGGCCGCAGCGACTTCGATACTACTAATGAGACATTCTGAGTTGCGCAGGGTTTTTTCTATTTCTTGATTGCTGATTTGAGTCATGAGTTGCGCCTTCGATGAAAAGTGCTGCCTATTTTAGCAAATTTTAGTGAATCTGCCCAACGAGATATGCTTTTAAAGTAAAAATAGTCAGCTATTTTTCTTAGTGGTTAGTTAATCAGATATTTTTACCAGAAATGGCTCATAGAAGCGTGCCAAACGGTTGAGTCCAGCGTCTGGTAGCTGTGGCAATAATTTGTTCAGTGCCATGCTCATACCTTTATCAATACCCGCTTTGGCGACTGGGATAGAGCTGCGCTTAATCATACCAAGCTTGAGGGTCTCTGTGAACCTGCTGATAAAGTGGGTGAGCGCTTCTTCATTCATCGTTTCAAGGGCGACTTTAAATTTACTTTCATCAACATCGTCTGGTGTAATTGCGGCAAAACCTTTGACAATCGTATCCGCAGACGACTTGGATAATTTAAAACCAACGCGGCGAGTACCTTCGTTATCAATAAACATCGTCTCGTTCTTCAAAAAATTAAAGCTTGGCATGATGTCTTCATTTTTATCTTTACCAAGTAAGACATTAAGTAGCGTCTCTGTCGCGCGCTCAATGGTACTGACAATTTTACGCATAGCGGCTTGGCGTTCTGGATTTGGGATCACATCTATTAAACTCACCAATAGATTGTCGTTTAGTTCACGAGCGATCTGTTGGGTAAGCTCATTGCGATAAGGGTAGTAGTCCACTTGTTCATCTGAGGTGATGATACGCTCAGCCTCATTGATCATGTCATTTAGCTTATCAGATGGGACGAATCCAAAGTAGTAAGTCATTTTATTCCTTATAGGTATTTATTGTCGCATTCGGCACAGTATAGCCAAATTTTCAATATGAAAACATCTTAACTCGATAAAATAGTGGCATGACATCCATCTGATAGACTACACTCACTTGACGCAGTATATTTACATTTTGACATTTACTGTTTTATTACTTTTTACGTCTGGCGTCGCTTTGATGATTGCTGTACTTGTTTATAAAAAAGATTCGCTGATTAAAAAATAAATAAGGATAAGCGAAGGTCTGTTTGGCCATCCTTGCCTTATCTAAGGAGAGATAAGATGAATAGTGCCATTGTATTGCTATTTGGAATCGCCGCCATGCTCTGCGGTTATGTGTTTTATTCGAGATTTATCGCCACTAAAATTTTGGCACTTGATAACAGTCGTCCAACGCCCGCTCATACGATGAAAGATGGGGTAGATTATGTCCCTACTAATAAGTATGTGTTGTGGGGTCATCATTTTACCTCTGTAGCAGGCGCAGCGCCCATTATTGGGCCTGCGATCGCAGTTATTTGGGGCTGGGTACCGGCTGTGCTTTGGGTTGTCTTTGGAACGATTTTTATGGCGGGCATTCATGATATGTCAGCCATATGGGCGAGTATGCGTAACCGTGGTCAGTCGATCGGTTCTATCGCTGGTACGGTCATGGGGACGCGTGTCCGCAGTTTGATGATGGTGGTCATCTTTTTATTACTACTCATGGTCAACGCTGTATTTGGTGTCGCAATTGCCAATATGCTTATAAAAACCCCATCCGCTGTACTACCAGTGTGGGGCGCGTTGGTGGTTGCCTTTATCATCGGTCAATGTATTTATCGCTATAAAATGAACCTAGCTTGGGTATCATTGATTGGGGTTATTGCCCTTTATGGTCTGATTTATCTTGGCCCTATGTTCCCGATTGTTTTACCTGAAACGGTCTTTGGACTGCCCGATAATGCGGTATGGATTATCATCTTATTTGTTTACGCAGCGATTGCTTCGTTACTGCCGGTATGGATGTTATTGCAACCGCGTGATTATATTAACGGATTACAGCTGTTCGTCGGTTTGATTCTCCTTTATGCGGCTATTTTTATCTCAACCCCCAATATTGTCGCGCCAGCGCTTAATACTGATTTACCGATAGGCACACCGTCCATTATGCCGCTATTGTTTGTGACGATTGCTTGTGGTGCGATCTCAGGCTTTCATGGCTTGGTTGCCACAGGTACAACCTCTAAGCAAATTGACAAAGAAGAAGATGCGCGCTTTGTCGGTTACTTTGGTGCACTTGGCGAAGGTATGCTGGCGTTGGGTGCGATTCTTGCGGCAACCGCAGGTTTTGCGACCCTTGGCGATTGGCAAGCGGTTTATCAAAAATTTGGCGACGGCTCAGTGGGTGCTTTCATCGATGGCGGCGCGGCGATATTGAACGCAGGCGTTGGTATTGACATCGTGTTATCACAGACCATGCTGACAGTCATGGCGGCATTATTTGCTGGTACTACCATGGATACTGGCGTTCGTCTGCAACGTTACATCTTTCAAGAGTTCGGCGAATTTTATAATATTCCTGTCTTAAGTAAAGGTGTCGTCGCGACTTTATTGGCCGTCGGAACCTGTCTACTATTGGCGTTTGGTGCAGGCGGTATTGGCGGCGAGGGTGGCATGATTATCTGGCCTCTATTCGGTACCACCAACCAATTAATGGCAGCATTAACGCTTATGATTGTGACCGTTATCTTATTGCGTAAAGGCAAGCCAGTCTGGTATACCTTAGCGCCACTGTCATTCTTACTTGTCATGACGGTTCTTGCCTTGTTAATTCAGCTCAAAACTTTTTATACCGATGTCAATTGGCTACTCATTGTTATGGATATCGTCATATTGATAGCGACGATTCTAGTGACGTTTGAGAGCTTATCGGTACTGCGCCGCGAATGGTCGCTACATAAAGGCAAAAACCAAGCTTAATACTTTATATAAAACACTATAGATAAAAACAAACGCTGGCAGTCATCGCTGGCGTTTTTGTTAATTTTTTTATTAAATAGACAGGTTATATAGTAAGAGGGTAAAAAAGCATATATATATAAAAATGTATGATTAATTCACTCTAAAAATATGTTTAAAACAGATGACGCTTTTATTTAGAATGGTTTATATACTCAACAAAGTAGGTCAAGCTATGGACGATATAACAAATAGTCAGCCTTTATGGCAAAGGTTTCTTGCAGGCCTCAACGAGTTCTATCATGCGCCGTATCGGCAAACGATGGCGCTCGCTGCACGCGATGAAGAAGACTTATTTATGCTAATGATGTTTGCGGAAAGCCTAGGAATAGATAACCCAGCCAGCTTTTATACGCTTGAGCTACAACCGCTATTTTTAGAGAACTTTCATGAATGGCATACACGCATGGGTATGGAGAAGTGCCCTTTTGATCATGTTGGCTGTTGCTAGTTGAGTAACTTATAATTGGTCGACTGATTAAATGATAAGAACTATAAAAAATACCAACAGAAAATGAGAAAGGATTATGGCGCTACAACCTCTAAATGCATTGGTCACCCAGCTGGCAAATCAGCCCATTATATTTGTCGGTGGTAAAGGCGGTGTCGGTAAAACGACGACAGCGGCTGCACTTGCCAGCCATTATGCTACTCAACAAAAAAAGACACTTATTATTTCCACTGATCCAGCACATAGTTTGGGTGATGTATTGAATATAGCGCTTAGTCATGAGAAGACAGCAGTCACGCCTTATCTTGATGCACTTGAGCTCAATCCTGATATTATCGTTGATAACCATTTCGCACAGGTCGAGCGTACCATCAGAGGGTATGCCAACCCCGATATGATGCCTAAGATTCGTGAGCATCTGCGTCTGTCAAAGTCTGCACCAGGCGCACAAGAAGCTGCTATGCTTGAGTCAATGTGTCAGCATTTGGTGACGGACTCTGATAAAAGGTACGAGCATATCATCTTCGATACCGCACCAACAGGACATACCTTGCGTCTATTAGTATTGCCAGAGATGATGGGCGCGTGGACAGATGGATTATTGGCTCAGCAGCGAAGGCAAGCTAAGCTGCGCTTGGCAGCGACGAATTTGGATTTAGACAACAATAACAAAGACAACGTCTCAAACCCTTTTGCTAAGCAAGAACCCGATCGCTGGGAGCAGGCAGTAGCCGTTCTAGAAAAACGCAAACAGCTATTTCGTAAGGCAGGGTTGTTATTACATGACCGTCAGCAAACCGCCATTATATTGGTCATGACGGCTGATGTGTTGCCACTGGCCGAAACGAAGCGCGCCATCCAGCAGTTAGAAGAAACCAAACTCACGCCAGCGGCAATCGTGATTAATCAGCTGATAACGCCTACGCAAACTGATGAGTTTTGGCGCAAACGTGCCCATAGACAGCAGGGACTAATGAGAGTGATTGAAGACAGTTTTACAGCCTATCCCATTTATCCCATTTATTTACAGCAGACAGACGTACGTGGTATTGAAGCATTAAGTAAGCTATTGACCTAGACCGTTTTAATAATTACCACCGATATTTTAAAGAAAACCCATGATTCATTACTCATGTTCAGAATTATCAGGACTCTTAGAGCGATGCGCCTGCAATTTACTGGCAAGGGACCATGCAGCATCAATGCGAAGGCTCTGTGCTTGCTCAGACTGACCACTACTCAGTGATGACCAGTGCGGTTTTGCGCGCGCTTTTTTTAGCTCACTCGGTAGTTTATGCGTCGGCAAAGGGGTAATCGGATTGCTTTCATTATCCGTAATGTCATCAGTCGGTATTTGCTCTTTAGCATACAAGAGCTGCGTCGCATCAGTTGCAGCATGACCGCGATGGCGTACAGCGGCCAGTAGATCCAGCGCGCGCGTCGCCAGTAAGGTAAGGGTAGCGGGGTCAATATACAAACGTTTTATGCCAGATAGCTTATCTGCGATACTGCTTGTATTAGACAACAGGCCGCCTGCGATACCACCTATCGCAGCGCCCAATCCTAAAGTCGTACCTAGCGCTGCGGCGTCAATACCCAATCCCAATAACGCCCCAGCTGCCGCCCCAGAAGTTGTACGAATACCATAACTTTTGAGCAACTCAGGATCAAAAGGGTCTTGTTGATACGCTTGTAGCTCAAGCGGTGTCGCGGCTACGGCATTATCATAAAATTTATAAAGATTTAATAACTTATGCTGCATGCTACGCTCGCTTTGGCGAACGGCTTCTTGCATCTGCTGCAATACGGGCATCGGGTCATCATTTTCATTAATCTCGTGAACGAAGGCGGCGACATTGATTAAAAAGTCCGCAATGATAATATTGGCCTCATCATACAGACGTGCCCAGTCTTCTGCTCGCTGCTGCATCAATTGCTCAAGCATTTCGGCATGAGTCAGCATAGTAGCTAAATTCTGCCAAAGTCGCATCTCATCGGTAAATTCAAAAGCCACCGAGTCAAAGCGTGTGGAGATATGCAAATTACGACGCGCCAGCATGGTCTGCCATTCATCAATATTGGCGTTTTGACTATCTGTAAAGTTAAATACGGGCATAACGGGAATGGCGGCCCACGACAAGACGGTTAACTCATCTTTGTACTTACCGAGCACAGGCTCACGCGCATCAACCACATAAATGGCCATATCACTTGCCAGCAGCTGGCGAATCACCTTAGCTTCTTGACTAAAATCTTCAGTGCTACCCAGCGCGTCACCACCTTGGGCGATGTCTGCGGCCAAAAACTGCTGTAAGCGCTCGATACCATCGCGGCGACTGGCGGTATTGTCCTCGAGCCAATCCATCAGACCAGACGCGTCTTCTAAACCTGGCGTATCATACAAGGTAACCAGCGCGGCACCCGTTTGGCTATCCGTTAATTGCGCACGCTCAACATGGCGGGTGGTCGCAGCCTCGTTTTTGACTTCACCAAAATAAACATCGCGAAGCAAAGTGCGCAGTATTGAGGTCTTACCTGTATTGGTATGACCAACAACTGCCAGTTTTAATGGCTCGTCACTGGCGATAGTGGTTTTGCTGGGCGTTTTTGTCGCCTCTTTAGTTGGTGACATTGATAAATCGGTTAGGCTGGTAGATTGACCTATATTACTCACATTCTGCTCTTTAGTGATATCAATAGGTTCGGCCGACGAATGAGAGGCATCATAAGCCTTATCTGCAAAAAGACCTCTTGGCTGACTGTCAGAATGATTATTAGCGCTATTATTGTGGTCGTTGTTATTCATGATAGGGTCTTATGTTGAGTACTATTGGTCGATGGCAGCTTTGAGTTTACGGATCACGGCACTTAATAGCATCTCATCAATCTCAGTGAGCTCATTTAATCCATAATCATAAGTTTTTAAAATCATCGCTTTTTGGTCTCTGGTAAGGTGCAGCGTGATATCGCCCTCTTTTATCATATCCCGATAGTCTTCTAGCGTGACTTTTTTATCATTTTTCATCTTCCATCTCCTCTTTGGCGACGATTTGGTCAATCTTATATGAAAAATGACTTTCTTTTCACACAGATACGTCCCTACCTACAAACCATTGTAATCAAACGCACCAAAACGGTCTATATGAGCGATGTTATTACTAATGAGCCAATGTTAAGATGTTAAGCGGCGCTAGGGGGACGAAACAATACTTTGAGCTTGTTCTTTAAGCCTTTAGTACGAAAAAAGCGTTGCCACATACGATAAAAGACGCCAAAGATTAAGCTGACAACGTGATCGTGGCTGGATTCGCCAACGGCACCATATTTGACAGGATTATTAACCGTATCTTCTTCTACATAAGTGCCAAACCAGCGATCAAAAAGAATAATAACGCCGCCATAATTTTTATCGATATACCTATCATTGGCGCCATGATGCGCACGGTGGTTGGAGGGAGTATCAAAGATATATTCGATCCATTTTGGGAATTTGCCTACCGTTTCGGTATGGATAAAGAATTGGTAAATCAGATCAAGCGCGTAGAAAAAGAAAACCCAAACTGGATGGACGCCAAGCAGCATCAGCGGGACAAAGAATAACCACCAACCTGTGACAGAGTACAATAAACTTTGGCGCATCGCCGTGGATAAGTTCATCTGATCATCAGAGTGATGCACCACATGCGCCGACCAAAACCAATTGACGCGGTGAGAGGCACGATGAAACCAGTAATAGCAGAACTCGACGGCGATAAAGATAGGAATTGCCGTTAGCCATGTCACATCAATCGTCAACAAGCGATAGTGATATAACCATAAGCAAATGGGCAGCACGACAAGTGCTTGAATAATCAGCTCAAAGCCTAAATAAGAGCCACCTAAGCTAAAGTTAGTCAGGGCGCGGCGCCAGCCAAAGGCAGCACCACGCCCGCGCTTAGATTGATAAAACCACTCGGCTAAAAACAATAAAAAAAACGGTCCACCAGCCAGCGGCAATAGCCACTCTTGCCAGTGTGCAGGTAGGATACTTGCCAGTATAGGCTGCCAGGACTCAGGCGCGATGGCTAAAACACTTTGATTGAGCGTCTCTTTGTAAGCATCGAAGGTCTGTCCGTAGCTGCCCAAACTTATTAGACCATTCTTACTATCCTCTGTTAGTGCCATAACATCCTACCTCCCATCAACCATTGTAGTCATCCTTGACTCTTTAATATAAACGTGAGACGCCATAAAAACAGTATAGCTTATGAACGCATGCGTCATCTCTCCTGATTCTGATATAAAAATGATATAGGATAGGGCTACTGGTATGGATTTTTGCAGTATCTGTCTGCGTAGATACAGCAAGCAAAAAAATGTATACCCGTAGCACGTTATTATGAACCACTCTCTACCAAGCCAATGTTACGCGCGGCTAGTGCTGCTTGCCACTGCTGATAACGGACAGCCTGAATCGATTTTTGATCCACAGCCGCTGTAGAGAGCGAACTATCATTACTGTCGTTATTTAACAATTGTACGATGAGACCGTGTTTTGCATGCGCCGCCATACGATCAAGCTTACGTAGCGTGCCGCGATCGGGCAACGCTTGACTATGAATCCCTAGCACTATTTGTACAGGGTTTTGATCTAAGTAATTCGTCAAACGATCCATATCGTCACGGTCATCAACGATACCAAAGTGCTCAACTTCGCTATCACTCACCGTACCACCAAGTTCCAGCTGCCACAAATGATCCTGATTCGCTGGATATTCAAGCAGGGCAACCAGCTTCTTGCCAGTACTTACTGACGCCTTTGGTGCTACTGGCGCTGCTACTTCATTAAAATCATCAGCATCTACCACCTGACGCTGCCAAAAGCTCAAAATCTTTTGATAATAGGGCAGTTTGATATCTAAGCGCATTTTTTTGCGGCGAAACATCAGCGCACAAAACGCCCAAGCGATCGCACGCGGGACGATACCATACATAATCAGGCTACCCATTAACAAGCTTGCCCATTGCCGCGCAACAGATAATGGCAGGGCCTCGGTGACCAGTCGGCTCTGCACGATAGCTGCACTATCTGGTACGCTAAAACCCACCATACTCGGCAGCCATCCAATCACTTGGGTTAAGCCAATTAGCGCTTGATCCGAGAGTAAGGTTGACTCCCAGCTAAAACTGTACTGGCGCACAATTAATAAAAAAATGATGGCAAACATCATTCCTGTTAAGGTTGCAAGCCACAATTGATGACTAAATCGGCCCAGATACCAGCGCATACCGCTATGTTGCAGTTGACGCTCATATAAATCGACTGCCGCCTGAGTAACATCATCCTTACCACGTATCAAATAGCTGGGGCTAACAAAATTTGCAAACCAACTTGGCGACTGGCGACCTTGATGAATTAAAGTCATGACCAGCCAGCCGCCAAGCATAAGGGTATGAAAACCCAGCAGGCAAACCAGCACATAGAAAAAATTGACGACGTTGGACTGCAATAAAGTAAATAAACCCAAAAACCCTGACAGACACCAGACGATACTCATGACGATCATGAGGCCTTTGATGCGACCATCAATTTTGCCAAGCACCCGTGCAAGATTGCCATTGCTATCGATACGCGATGCCCGCCGATGTAGCTTTTGTATGGGTTTGCCGTCTTCTGCCTGTAACTTTTCAGTTACCAATAAAGGATCCGTTGCAAAAACATGCTGCTCGGTTTCAAGCGTACGTACCAGCTCAGTTAATTGATCTTGGGGTGATAGCATGAGGGAAGGATATCCGTATAAATAAGCGTTCAATCAATAAAGTAAATAACCATTAGAGTCATTGTAACGTATTGGATTCTATTTGCACCCTAGCGTGGATAAACAAATTTGATAAAAAAAGTAAAAAGCTGACCAAATGGTCAAAAAATCACTAGCAGTTATGCTAAATAAAAGTTATGCTAAAAACGAGTTATAAGCCTTATGACCTATTCACTAATTATCGTAATCGTGAAATAACCAAAAGCGCTATTGATTATTAATGACAAATATAGGTAATACCCCTGTGTTTGATTTTAATAGTGATTTTGGTTCTTAGGTACCAGTAGGTACAACAAAACAGACCTAGAATATATCAACAATAGATTATGCAGGGAGCACATCTATCCATGGATATCAAAACTACATCACAACCTATGTCAGGACGACCAGAAGATGAAAACCTAGGCGTTGTTGCCAATATAGCGTATGGTTTCCAACACGTACTGACTATGTATGGGGGCATTATCGCGGTGCCATTGATTGTCGGACAAGCAGCAGGTCTAGCACCCGCTGAGATCGGACTATTGATTGCCGCGTCTTTATTTGTGGGAGGTTTAGCAACACTATTACAAACGCTTGGAGTGCCTTTTTTCGGTTGCCAGCTGCCGTTGGTGCAAGGGGTGTCTTTTGCCAGTGTTGCCACTATTGTTGCCATTGTGACAGCAGGGGGTGGTCTATCCTCCGTCTTTGGTGCCGTCATCGCTGCATCCATTTTGGGGCTGTTGATTACCCCTATCTTTTCAATGATTATCAAATTCTTCCCACCTCTGGTGACGGGCGCAGTCATCACCACCATTGGTTTGACCTTGATGCCCGTAGCAGCGCGCTGGGCGATGGGCGGCAATAGTAAAGCGCCTGATTTCGGTAGCATGACGAATATTGGTCTGGCCGCCTTTACACTGGCATTGGTACTGTTGTTAAGTAAACTTGGCAGTGCGGCCATCAGTCGCTTATCGATTCTGCTTGCTATGGTGATCGGTACTTTTGCCGCTTGGGCAGTGGGTTTGGTTGATTTTTCTGGTCTGATGAGCGGGCCTATCTTTGCCTTTCCTACCCCTATGTATTTTGGTGTGCCAACCTTTGAGGTTGCAGCGATTATCTCAATGTTTATTGTGGTGCTGGTCATTTTGGTTGAAACGTCAGCCGATATCTTGGCAGTAGGCGACATTATTGATACTAAAATCGATTCACGACGCTTAGGGGATGGGTTACGTGCTGATATGATATCAAGCGTGGTGGCGCCATTTTTTGGTTCTTTTACTCAAAGTGCGTTTGCTCAAAACGTAGGTCTGGTCGCTGTTACCAACGTGAAAAGTCGTTTTGTGGTGGCTTTTGCGGGTATTATTCTAGTGGTGTTAGGCTTAATGCCACTGATGGGCCGCGTCATTGCGACCGTTCCTACTGCCGTGTTAGGCGGCGCAGGTCTGGTATTATTCGGCACCGTTGCCGCAAGTGGTATCCGCACCCTTGCTCAGGTGAAGTATGATAACAATATGAATCTTATCATTGTAGCGACTTCTATCGGCTTTGGTATGTTACCGATTGCCGCGCCCTCTTTTTATGATCAGTTCCCCGATTGGTTTGCAACGATTTTTCATTCTGGTATCAGCTCTACCGCTATTATGGCCATCTTACTCAATTTATTGTTTAATCACTTAAAAGTGGGTAATTCAGATCAACAATCAGTATTTGTAGCGGGCACAAAAATTCGGTCAATACGTCCTGATATTATCGTAGATTTGAATGAAGGCGATTACTTTGTTGCCGGTAAATTATTTGATTGCGATGGACAAGAGGTGCCCGTGACACCCACTAAACAGGCAGCCCATCATTAATAGCGCTTTTATAGGACATAAAATATAACACCGCCTATCTATAAAGGCGGTTTTTTTATGGGCTATCTTGTGCCATAGTAAAAATAGGAGAAAATTAAGTAGCAAAAAAGAGTAAATACGGAAAAATAAACCATAAATATCATACAGTGATGACAAGGAGTGGGCATGAATAATACACATATGAAGGATAAAACCTATCTCATTATTGGTGGGACTGGCGGCATTGGTCAGGCGATGGTTAAGCATCTGGTACAAATAACGGCTAGTAGGCAAACCCCTAGTAAAGTCTTTGCCACTTATCATAGGGGCGTTCCTGATGTTGAGGCTGATAATCTGTATTGGCTGCACATGGATGTCAGTGATGAGAGTAGCATTGAACAAGCCGCCAATGAGATTAAGCAGCACAGCGCGCACCTTGATTGGGTCATCAACTGTGTAGGATTATTGCATACTGAATCTGCACAACCTGAAAAGGCACTGCGGCAAGTTGAAACAGAATTTTTCTTACAAAATATGCAAATCAATGCCCTAGCAGGGTTACTTATCGCTAAGCATCTCAGGGCGCTACTCGCCAAAGCCGAACGTCACGCTAATACGCCTGCAATCTTTGCCACCATATCAGCCCGTGTGGGTAGTATTAGTGACAATCAATTGGGCGGTTGGTATAGCTATCGGATGAGTAAAGCGGCGCTCAATATGGGTATGAAAAACTTAAGTATCGAATGGGGGCGCGCGTTGAAAGATGCGTGTGTAGTGGTGATGCAGCCTGGCACCGTGAATACGCAACTGTCTGCACCGTTTCAAGGTAATGTCGCTGATGGTCAACTATTCTCGCCAGCTTATAGCGCAGAGTGCCTATTAGAGGTGCTATCAGGTATGACAGCTGCCCAATCGGGGAGTTTTGTTGATTGGGCAGGGGAGTCAATCCCGTGGTAAAGTAAAACTTAAAAAAGTAAATGATTGCAATAGAAAATAAAAAAGGGTGTGTCATGATCTAATCAATGACACACCCTTTTGATGCATAGCAGTGTACTCTATAAAAAGCTCATTAATCATCGTCTAATTAGTGACAAATAAGTCCATAAACTCATGCACGGGCGTTTGCTCTAATTGGGCTTGGTCATCGCACAGCTCGATGATCTCATCACAACGGCTCTCGATGAAGCGGGTCGCCAGACTGGCCCGAAACTTTGCTTCTAACACAGGGATGCCCTCTTCACGGCGACGCTTATGACCGATAGGGTATTCAACAGCGACCTTATCAGTGCTGCTGCCATCTTTAAAAAAGATTTGAATGGCATTGGCAATAGAGCGCTTGCTTGGGTCGTGATAGTCTTTAGAGTAGCGTGCGTCCTCTTCTACGACCATTTTGCGACGCAGCTCATCGATGGACAGATGCTGCTCGTGATAATCATCTTCATAGTTTTCTGCCATAAGATCGCCTGTCAATAGAGGGACGGCAACCATATATTGCAAGCAATGATCACGATCAGCAGGGTTGGCAAGCGCGCCTTTTTTTGAGATGATTCGAATCGCTGAGTCATGGGTGGTCAAAACGATTTTTTCGATATCATCAACTCTATCTTCGACACGAGGATGCAAGATAACGGCAGCCTCACAGGCTGTTTGCGCATGAAACTCAGCAGGAAAGCTTATCTTAAACAAGATATTTTCCATCACATAACTGCCAAAATCACGCTGAAAGGTAAAGCGGCGCTCATCTTCAGGTTTGAGTGCAAGATCTTTATTGGTGTGGCTAAATAGCACGTCATAAAAACCCCACTGCGGCGCAGTTAACGCACCAGGGATGCCCATCTCGCCGCGACGAGTAATGTCGACCAAGCGCACCGCACGGCTGGTCGCGTCACCTGCCGCCCATGATTTACGGCTACCAGCATTGGGTGCATGACGATAAGTGCGTAGCGCCTGCCCATCAACAAGTGCTTGTGAGATAGCCGCCATCATACGCTCACGCGGCAAACGATATAATTTAGCGACAACTGCGGTTGATGCGAGTTTGACTAAGAATACGTGATCAAGACCAACGCGGTTAAATGAGTTTTCAAGCGCGATGACGCCTTGGATTTCGTGCGCCATAATCATGGCTTCTAACACATCTCGCATCACAAGCGGGGCGCGTCCTTGGCTGACGTTTTGCTGGCTGATATAGTCCGCAACCGCTAGTATACCGCCAAGATTATCTGAGGGATGTCCCCATTCGGCCGCAAGCCACGTATCATTGTAATCAAGCCAGCGCACCATACAGCAAATATCAAACGCCGCTTTAATGGGGTCAAGCCTGTGCGAGGTGCCAGGCACGCGCGCGCCGTTGGGCGTTATCTGATCAAGGCAATCAGGCCCCAAATGCTTGGTACATTCAGGGAAGCGTAGCGCAAGCAGGCCGCATCCGAGGGTATCCATAAGGCAGTAGCGCGCAGTATTCCAAGCATCAGCGCGATTTGGAGAATCATCATCAATAGAGTAATTTAGAACATAATCGGCAATTTTTTGAATCTCATCGTCGTACTCTGGGCGTACGTTGCTTTCTACATTTGTCATTGTCGTATCCTCTTCCTGAAGTGAAATATCCTTATTAACGATAGCTATCAATTTAACAACGAGTCATTTAACATTGAGCAAACGAGTCATGGCTGTGACTTAAAAGTACCATACTCAATAGGAAACCACAGTGAAATAGTGTAAGACTGGCGTATTGTTTCAGGCTAAAGGATCCAAAAAATTGTTTTTATCTGCTTATATTAATCCTCCCAAACTAAAGCATTAAATATACTAAGCCTGCGATAAATAACAAACCGATAATGGATAGCAGGATATTTAAGAGCGTGGATACACGTGACGCCTCTGTTCCAAGCTTTCTTGCTTTGGCTTTTTTGACGACATACAACACCATCTTTACATGCTCAATATCATCCTCAAGATAAAACTCGCCTTCTGAAACAAATCCTAATGATTCATAAAAGTGAAGCAAATAAGTCTGTGCAGAGATGATAATGGGAGTTTTTTTACCGAATTTTTTGCGGCAATAGGCGATGGCTTGTAACATGATTTGCCGCGCTATGCCGTCACCGCGATATTCAGATAAGACCAATACTCTACCAATAGCGGGCATCGTATTCGCTGCATTACCAGCAGGCTTGACCATTGAAAGATTGGATTTGAGCGTATTAAACTGAGGCGGGATAATTCGGCAGTAGCCCACCAGCGCCTCATTTTGGTGTGCCACTAGGTGCAAACAATCAAAATCCACCTCATCCATATCTTGGTAAGCGCAGTGTTGTTCAACCACAAACACCTGAGAGCGCGCTTTTAAAATATGATACAGATCCACTGAGGTAAGCTCATCAAAGCTTTTGATAGAAAATTGGTAGCTCATCATGAAAGGTTCTTAAACACTTAGACGCTTTTGGTTGGCTTTTACCGTGGTTGCATAAGGGCTAATTCCTTTATCCATAATCTTAATCGCTTCTTCGTCGACATCATGCTCGAAGTTATTAAACGCATTAAGATGACCGAGCATAAAGCTTTGACAGTTGCTTATCCATTTATTGACTAAGGTGGTTTGTGAGGACATGATTTGAGCGTTTATCTCATAAATAGAGTCCACAAACGCTTTTTGTTTTTCCTCAACCATCGCGAACAGCTCTTTTTGTTGCGATTCAGCGCTTATAGGAGCGGTCGCTAGCATCCAAATTCTAGAGGCCATAATTTGTGGCACAGCGGCGCACATGCTTAGGGTTTTTTGTTGAAGCTTTAAGGCACTTGCTGAGTTTGTTAACATAGTGTTCTCAATTAAAAGGTTGGGGGGAATAAAATAAGTATGATAAATGAGCAAGTATTTTACAGATACTAAAAACCATCTACTAGTATATATACTTAACCATGGATAGTTTGACTAATTTTGTCTAAGTTTAAGCTATCAGACATGGCACTAAATATCTCAAAATACTTACCTTGCTGCTCATAAAGCTCTTCATGCGTCCCGGTTTCCACTACTTGCCCGTTTTCTATCACTACTAAATCATCGGCATCAATGATCTGGGCGATATTGTGTGACACCATAATGACCGTGCGGTCTTTTTTGATCAGATCTAGGCTTTTTTTCACCTGCTGACTGGCAATCGCATCAAGACTTGCCGTTGGTTCATCCAAAAACACAATAGGCGGATCTTTTAAAAACATTCTTGCCAGCGCAATACGCTGCTGCTGCCCGCCAGATAATGACTTTGCTGTACTCTCATAGCCATCAGCTAAGCCTGTAATCTGCTCATGAATAGAGGCTTTTTTGGCCGCAACAATAATGTCTTTTTCACTGGCATTCATATTGCCATAACGGATATTGTCAGCAATAGTCCCTGAAAAAATATGATTGCTTTGGAGCACCAAACCGATGCGCTGACGCAGCTCATGGGTGTCGCAATCGGCCAAATCATGGCCATCTAAACAGATCATGCCCGCATCAGGCGCATAAAATTTCACCAATAAATTAATAATGGTGCTTTTACCCGCGCCGGAGAGGCCAACCAAGGCGGTAATGCGATTGGGTTTAATGGTGAAGCTGACATCTTTTAGCGCCTGCGTGCCATTAGGATAAGTGAAATCGACATGTTTAAGCTCAATATGACCTTTGAGGTTTTTAGTGCTCATGCCACTGACGTTTTCGACTTGCTCATCGTCCTCTAAGATGTCAAAAAACCCTTCGGCATAGGTCAGAGCATTATTAATTTGGTCATAGATACGGTGCAATTGACGAATGGGGGCCGCGACGTTTTGAAACAACATGACATGAAATAAAATCATACCGATGGTCATCTGACCATTTAGGACAAAATAGGCCGTCAGTAGGATAATAACCACCACCCCAATCTGCTCAATAAAGGTCTTAACCGCATCATAAATAAAACCAATGCTACGGATTTTAAGCTGATTGTCGGTCATCTCCTTTTGAATCTTTAAGTGCTTTTCAGCCTCAATGGACTCACGTACAAAGGATTTGACCACGCTGATTGAGTTAATTAAAGAGATCACAAGGCCGCTCTTAGCTTCTCTAAACCCGCGCATCTGCCTGCGAAAGCCTTGCAGTCGCCTTGCTTGCTTTTGACTGATAAAAAAGTAAATCGGTATGATCACAAGGCCGACCAAACCAATCCAAAAGTTGGTCGAAAACATAATGATGAGGGAGACGATGGCGCTTGCAAACAGCGGCAACATATCAATAAAGAAATTTTGTACAAGGCTTGTCAGGCTGCTGACGCCATAATCAATACGGGTTTGCAATTTACCGCTATCGTTTTCACTACTGGTATAAAACGCCATGCGATAAGTCAAAATACGCTCAATGATGCGCTGGGACAAGTCGCGCGACAGATTAATACGAATCTTTTCACCAAAAAAACGCTGCCCAAAAGAGATAAATATCGACAGTATCTCTTTTGTTAGGAGAACCGCGCTGATAATCATAAGCATCCGTACGCCAGCTTCCCAAGGCTCAGATAAGGTAGCGATTTCGGTCAACGTATCGACGGCATAGCGCAGTACAAAGGCATTGACCTGTGCAGTAAAGGAGCCCAGTACGGTCAAAACCAGAGTCGCAATGATTAAGTTGCGATAAGGCTTTGCAAATACCGCCAGCTTTTTGAGAATATCCCATAGCAAAGCTCTGCGCTCTTTTTTATGGGCAGGCGGCTTTTTGTCTAATTGTACAGGGCGTGGGGGAGTGCTCATAAT
>JARIAA010000025.1 GCA_029264635.1 Psychrobacter sp.
AACATAAGAGACATTTTTACCGTCTTTGACCCAGCTTTCTACCGTTTTCACATTGGCTTTGGCTTGCGAGCCCGTCGTCACGATATTGTCAATACTGATATCATAACGATAGTTTGAAGTTTGATTCCAGCTATTCTGTAGTAGTTTTAAATAAGCCTCTTTATCAAGGCTAGTCGACTTACCTTTTCTTGATAGGGAAATCAAAGCATCATCGGAGACCAAAGTGGCAACCTGATTGATACTTTTGCTATTGGCAGCCGATTTCATTGCAGCGGCATAATTTTGCACCAAGCTATCTGTCATAGTTGCGCCCTGCGCGCTGATGGCAACCGTACTAGCCACTGCGGCAGCGGTCATTACGCGTGCACTTTTTATCAGTAGAGCCATGAGCCCTTTATGCCATAAATGTTTCATCATAATCCTTAGCGATAGTGTTTTTATTACTCAGTTTTTTATTATTTAATCATGTTCAATAAACGTTTTTTAATCATACAGGTTTACTGGTATGGTGCTTAGATTCTTAACCTTCAAGGAATAATTACAAAGTGACAAATGTACGATTGAGCTATTTAAGTAGATATTATGGGCTGAAGTAGATATTATCGGTTGGATTTGCATGCTCTTTTAAATGCAATTTCAGCGTAGCACTAAATTCTCACACCTATGTAACACCCTGTGTAATTATTGCGTGTACACCTAGCTATTGCCCTACTGATGAGAGAGATGCTCTCCTTATTTGAAAACACCTTGATAAGAAAGCACGTTAATAAAATACAATCGTCAAGGTCATGGTTGTCTAACCCAGCTTAATACCATCGTCTATACTTTGCTCATCATCGTTTAGTTTCATGCCTAGACGCTCTACCCGTCTGTCCATCATCTGCCGTGCAAGTGCCTGCATGTCCTCTACGCGGTCAATTTCATCAACAATTTCAAGACCAAGCAGCGTCTCAAACACATCTTCCAAGGTTACTAAACCTTTTACCTCGCCATATTCACCGACAGTAATTGCAATGTGAATACGGTTCTTTAGCATAAGCTCTAATAAATCAAACAACTTCATCTTTGAAAATACAAAAGTGATATCGCGCTGAAACTGGGTCATAGGCTTATGCATAGCATGATTGACTTTAGCCAACAACATATCGGTTTTTAGGACAAAACCGGTAATATTATCCAAATCACCATCATAAATAGGGAGTCTAGAAAAAGTCAGTTTTGGACGATCAGCCAGTACTTCAGCAATTGTTTTATTTTGTTCAAACGCTAGCATAACTGAACGCGGGGTCATAATGTCTTCAACTTTTATTGCCCCAAAGGCAAGCAAGTTACGAATGATTCTCGACTCTAAAGGATCGATCTGACCTGACTCTTCGCCAATACTAGCAAGCGCTGCAAACTCGCGGCGACTAAATGTCTGCGGCTCTTTGCCGCGTACCAGTAGCTTCGTTAACCGTTCTGATATCCAAATAAGCGGATACAAAAGCAAGATGATACCGCGCACGAAATAAGCCACCATACCACTTAACTGCCGCCAATATACTGTTCCTAGAGTTTTTGGAATAATCTCCGACAAAAATAGGATTGCCAGCGTCATCAGCGCAGAAAATAAGCCAAACCAGGCACTACCAAACACTATCGTCGCCTGCGCGCCTGCGCCAATCGAACCTAAAGTATGCGCGACGGTATTCAAAGTCAAAATAGCAGCAAGCGACTGATCAATATTGTTGATTTTTAACCGTCTAAGCATATTTGCTTTTTTAGGATTACTTTCTTCAACATCAGCGATATAAGATGGTGTCATGCTAAGTAATGCTGATTCGGCAAGAGAGCAGATAAAGGAGATACCGATGGCGACAACTACGAAAAGTATCAGCAGTAACACGCTAATAGCCGTTGGTTCAGCCACAGCGTCAGCTGCAAATGCAGGATATGGTAATAGAGTTGACAGTAGGACTATCAATGCTAAAAATATAGAGGCTGATGGACGCATGGATACGATGCCAAGACTTGAATGGTCACGCGCCGTCGGGGGAGGTTTAGCAGACGCTTCTTTACGATAAGCGCGTGGACGGCATGAACGAGGTATAAACAAAAAAGTGGATAACAAGTTAGGTAACCTAAACAAAAAGAAAATGAAAAAGCATAAAATATAATGAGGCTCATTACTAGTAAATACAATGACCGATCGCTATCATCGCTTATTTTTTACAAAAAGCTATACTATATAATAGGCACTAAAAACGCGTCATAATGACCAGCAAAGAGGGATAAAGCCCAGCATTTGATATTAGCACTGATGGGCATATTTAACAATAAAATGTCAGATTACCTACTTTTTCAAAAATCCATTGACGATCAGTAAAAAAATAGATAGTTGATATGACCATTATCAAAATGATTATGGCGAATAGTATTAAACCGTTATAATTCAAATACAGTCAGCTCGAAATAAAACAGGGCCCGCCTGAGTAGCCTCTTATTGGTATATACTTCATCTATGAAAATATACTCATCCTATGATTAACAGTTACCAAGCTTGGGATTTTTTGTTACTATGCGTTTAATTTATTCATACCTATGACTTATTGAGAGAAATTATGAGCTTATTTATTCAAGCTGCTCACGCTGCACCTGAAACTGCAGGCGGTGCATCATTGTTCGGACAAATCCTATTGCCAGTGGCGTTTTTTGCTATCTTCTATTTTTTGGTGATTCGCCCACAGTCTAAACGCACCAAAGAACATCGTGCCATGGTAAATGCACTAACTGTTGGCAGTGAAGTGATTTTTGCAGGCGGACTGATGGGACGTATCAAAAAACTTGAGGGCGACTATGCTATCGTCAGCTTAAATAACAATACGGATATTAAAGTACAGCGTGCCTCTGTGATCTCAGTATTACCGACGGGTACTATTGAGAGTGTATAACTGTTAAAGGTATCTTACACTTAACAGTTACTTCTATGAGATTCATGGTCCTATATAGACAGATGACCGTTAATATTTTACGGTCATTTTCTGCTGTATCGTAAACGTCCCATCTGCTAACTTGTGGCCTGCGTCGCCAGTACTTTATCAACTTAAAGAAGTGATTATGCAATATCCTGCTTGGAAATACTTACTCATTGCCATCGTGCTGATCATTGCTGGTCTGTATGCTGCTCCGAACCTATATCCTGATGAGCCCGCTGTGCAGATCACTAGCGCCGCTGCAGGCACACAGCTGTCTGAAGGCATATTGACCGAGTCAGAGAGCTTATTAAAAGAAGCTGGTATAAACTACCATGATGGAACTTTTGAGGGCAATAGTGCGCTGGTACGCCTTGACGATCCAGTAGCCCAGCTTAAAGCGCAAGAGGTATTGCGTCAGAATTTGGGGGATGACTATGTGGTGGCGCTTAACTTAGCGCAAACAACGCCGCAGTGGCTTCGTAATATCGGTGCCAAACCTATGAAGCTGGGACTTGATTTACGTGGCGGTGTGCGTTTCGTGTTAGAAGTGGACATGAATAAAGCGCTCAATCAGCGCCTAGACAGTGCCAGCCGAGACATACGACGTGAGCTGCGTGCCGAGCGTATTGCTATCAAAGGCATTAAAGCTGAAAACCAAGGTATTGTGCTACATTTTGCTGATACAGACATGCGTAACCGCGCGCAAAACATTCTGCAAGGCTCAATGGGTACGACCTTTACCCTACAATCTTCAATTGATGAGCAAGGTCCTGCGCTGATCTTGGCGTATAATGATGCGACACTAGATGAGATTAATAGCTACGCGGTTAATCAAAACTTAACAACCTTGCGTAACCGTATTGCTGAGCTTGGGGTTACCGAAGCTTTAGTCCAATCACAAGGCGCTAATCGTATTGTCGTTGAGCTACCGGGCGTACAAGATACCGCTGAAGCCAAACGTGTCCTTGGTCGTACGGCAAACCTTGAATTTCGTCTGGTGGCCAAAGACAGCGAAAACTTCATGGGCGGCATCCCTCCTGCTGGCACTGAAGCCTTCCCCTTTGAAACGCTAGATGGACCATTAGTCCTGTTAGAGCGTCAAGCGATTGTCACTGGTGATAAAGTCACCAACGCCCAGACCAGTCTAGATGAAAGCGGTCGTCCTGAGGTTAATATTACCTTGGATAGTGCAGGCGGTAAGCTGATGCAAAACGCAACGCGCACCGCTGTTGGTGATCAGATGGCCGTCTTGTTTATTGAAAACAAGCAAAAAGTCGCCTATGAAAAAGACCCTGCAACGGGTGAGACGGTCGAAGTACGTACCCCCTATGCTGAGACTAAAGTGATCAACCGTGCTAATATCCAAGCCGTTTTGGGCTCATCATTCCGTATTACAGGCCTTAATAGTAATGCCGAAGCTGCTGAGCTCGCTCTGTTATTACGCTCAGGTGCGCTTGCTGCACCTATGTATTTCGTCGAAGAGCGTACCATTGGACCCTCATTAGGACAAGAAAATATCAATAAAGGCCTATTTTCCACTCAAGTAGGTTATTTATTGGTTTTTGCCTTTATGATTATTTTTTACCGCTTATTTGGCGTCATTGCCAACGTAGCATTGGCGATTAACGTCATCATTATTATTGCTATTATGTCGATCTTGGGGTCATCGCTTACCTTGCCAGGTATTGCTGGTATCGTCTTAACCATCGGTATGGCAGTTGATGCCAACGTACTTATTTTTGAGAGAATCCGTGAGGAGTTGGCAAATGGAGTGCGACCAAAATCTGCTATTGTGGCGGGCTTTGATCGTGCGTTTAGTAGTATTTTCGATGCCAACATCACCACACTATTGGTCGCATTTATTCTGTTTGCAATCGGGACTGGTCCGATTAGAGGCTTTGCGATTACTTTAGCCATAGGTATCGTCAGCTCATTGTTTACCGCCATTTTGGTCACACGCGCGCTGGTACAAATTGCTTATGGTAAGCGTAAATCTATCAAACGTTTGAGCATCGGCTAGGAGAATATTATGGCGATTGAACAGAAAAATCCCTTGGAAAAACAAAACACGCCGATATCCAATGGCTCAGGTGACGGTCCTAATAACCCCACTGACACAAATAATGGCAATAAACGTCGTCGCCGTAGCACGCCACGTCGTGATGGCAAAGGTAGTAACGGTATCACAAATGACCAACCTGATAGTTCTACCTTGGCAAAATCTGGTAAAACTAAAGGCCGCCGCGGTCAAGCTGCTAAAGCTCAGGCATTGAGTACACAAGCCTCCAACGCTACTGTTAATGGTAATCTCGATCAGATAATGGATAATGCAGCCGATGATGCTGCCGCTAAAGAAGGCGGTATTAAAGCTATTGGCAATCAGCGTATCATTCCCTTTATGAAGTTAGAAAAGCCGATGGCTCTTTTATCTCTACTAATGGTAATTGGCAGTATTATTGCTATCGCAGTTAACGGACTAAATTTTGGTCTTGATTTCACGGGCGGTGTTTCAGCAGATGTACGTTATGAGCAGCCTGCTGAGCAAAACGAAGTCGTTCAAGCGTTAGCTGATAATGGTTTTGATGATGCGATTGTGCAGTATTTAGGTACTCGCCAAGAGCTTTTGGTACGCCTGCCGCCTCAGTCAGATAATATTGATGGACTTAATACCAGCCTTGCCCAAGCATTAACGCTGCCAAACAATAATGTTGAAATCAGTAATGTTAATATCATCGGCAGCCAAGTGGGCAACGAGGTTTACTTAAACTCAGTGATGTCACTTGCCTTAGCACTGTTATCTATGCTCGGTTATGTTGCTTTGCGTTTCCAATTTAAGCTCTCGCTCGGTGCCGTATTGTCGTTGTTTCACGATGCTATCGTGACTATTGGCGTCTTTGCCTTATTTGGTTTTCCATTTGATTTAACGGTTTTGGCCGCTATTTTGGCGCTGATTGGTTACTCTTTAAACGATACTATCGTTGTTTATGACCGTATTCGAGAAAACTTCCGCCGTGTCCGCGGTATCAGTCCTCGTGAGATAATCGATTTGTCGTTAACTGAAACCTTACGACGTACTATTATGACCATCTCAACCGTACTACTGGTCGTACTGGCTATGCTGTTCTTAGGCGGTGATGGTTTGTATTGGTTCTCAGTAGCTCTATTCATTGGTCTGCTTGCTGGTACTTATTCATCAACGTACATTGCAAGCTCTATCCCACTTAGAATGGGACTATCGCGCGATGATTTTGTCGTCAAAGTGAAGCCTGAGTTTGAAGAAGAGATTGTTACCTTTAACGATCCAAAGATGTTTGAACAGGATTAGTATTAAAAGCGTTATTACATAGTTTTTGATATAACCGTACTACTTTAGATTTGACAAAAGTTTTTAGATTTAACGAAAGCTCTGAGTAAAAGCACCTAACTGTTAGGTGCTTTTATCTTTGTATCATTATAAACTTTATTAAGTATCACAAGCTCGTCCCGCACCTATGCAATACATTCGTTCATTCAATCTAAAAAAGAGTTAAAGCAACTAAGTGCAGATGTATGAGTCATACTGCAAACAAGCTTAACGCTGTAATTCTTTTAGAGTGAACTGGCTATACTGGCGGGCCATCTCATCTGTGTTTAATACACAAGCGATCCTTTTATGCCGACGACTACCCCACCAAAAGCTATGACACCTATCGACACACGCTATGCGCGTATTATTGCGATTGCCGTGCCCGTATTGCTGGCAAATCTAGCGATGCCGTTACAAAGCGTGATTGATACGGCCATCGTTGGCAATATGCATGAGGCGGCGAAGCTTGCTGGTATGGGACTTGCGATACAGCTATTATCGCTGTTACTTGTGAGCTTTAACTTTTTGCAATATGCATCTTCTGGTTTATCTGCACAGGCATTAGGGCAACTTGCTCATCATGATAGTGCTATAAATTCATCACATAGCCTCTCGCCACTATTGTCTATTTTGCAGCGTGCGCTCTTATTGGCCATCATCATTGGTCTTGTGCTACTCTTAGCGAAGCCTTGGGTGATTGATTTTGGCTTGCAAGCGTTGTCAGCCAATCCAAAGAGCGGCGCAGCAGCAAAGATGTATTTAGATGTGCGCTTTTGGGGCGTTATTGCCGAGCTGATGAACTTTGCCTTTATTGGTTGGTTTGCAGGGCAAGGTAAAACTCGTTATATGCTCTATCAGCAAGGATTTATAGCCATCCTTAATATTATTTTGACGCTATTTTTCGTCTACGGTATGCAGTTAGGTATCGTTGGCGTCGCCTTAGGTACGACTATCGCATTTTGGTCAGGCATTGTGTTGGCATTATGGCTAAGTTGTAGGAGTTTACAATTATCTTGGACTGCTTTTTTTAATATTGATCCGCAGCACTTTACTAAAGATAAAATGCTTAGGCTATTTTCTTTAAATAAAGATATCTTTATTCGTACGCTTATTCTTACCTTGAGCTTTGCGTGGATTACTCGCCTATCGGCTCAAAGCGGTGATTTGGTATTAGCAGCCAATGCCATTTTATTGCAAGTATTAAGCATTTCAGCCTTTGCGCTGGATGGCGTAGCAGTATCCGCTGAGACTTTAAGTGGTCAAGCAGCAGGGCGACGCGATTGGTCGCGTTTTCGTATTATTGTGAAGCGTACAGGCGTGGTCAGCTACGCTCTTGCCCTGCTATTAAGCGCGATTTGGTGGTTCGCAATGCCAACTTATTTGCAGCTGATGACGAATATTGAATCAGTCTTTACCCTAACCAATGCTTATAAAGGTTATGCCATACTGCTACCACTCGTTGGGGTGGGCGCTTACTGGCTCGATGGTATATTTTTTGGCTTAACGGCGGGTCATGTAATCCGCAATGCCGCCCTAATATTAGCGGTTATCTTTTTTCCACTTAGCTGGCTACTTTATCAGCAATGGGACATGACCGGTATTTGGCTCAGCGTTTGGTGCTTATTACTACTACGCATGCTTATTCTCAGTGGTTTTTTATATCAGGCACACAGAACGGGCAGCTATGAAAAACGATTGCCAGTTTGATAGAGCTTAATAATCATTATTTATATGAGTAGCAATCTTTAACGCATAGCAAAGTCAGACAACCTTAGGATATCTTGTGAACACTTACTCTGAGCAACAACGAGACTCTACCTATCAGTGGGCAGAGGGCTTTAAAAAAAGCATTCCTGTCGCCATGGGCTACCTACCTGCAGGTATTGCCTTTGGTGTTCTTGCACAGGTTGCAGGCGTGCCAGTATGGGCAACTATTATGCTCAGTATCGTACTGTATGCAGGGGCGGCACAATACGCTTGTCTACCGATGCTTAGCGCTGGTTTGCCAATTGGCAGTATGGCAACCAATATTGCCGCCATTAACCTGCGTCATGTGTTCTATGGGATGCCTCTACTGACATACTTTCCTGCAAATAAACTGGCTAAAACTTATTGCTTATTTGCGCTGACCGATGAGACATTTTCAGTGATGACCAGCTTGCCTCATGAGACGCGGCGCGCACTCATATTACCAATAAGCTTGTTCAACCAAAGCTGGTGGGTTCTGGCCTCTGCCATTGGGGTGATGATAGGCAGCGCTCTTAGCGATCTGGTGCCACACCTAGATTTTGCGCTGGTTTGTCTGTTTGCTATCCTAGCTTACGAGCAATTTCAAAGTATCAAACGTTACTTCCCCATTGGCATCGCTATTATCGCTTTAGTGATAGCCTCATTTTTTACGAGGGATTGGTTGTTATTGGTAGCTATCACCATTTGCATGCTGATGATTTTAGCCCGTGGCTTTTGGATACAGCGCAAGGTGGGAGAAACCCATGAACCCTAGTTATCTCATTGCTGCGATATTTGCTATGGCAGGTGTGACCTTTATTACTCGCGCTATTCCAGCATTGATACCTAAAAAGCTGCTGGATACACCTTGGCTGCACCGATTAAATGAAAGCCTACCACTGTCCGTTATGATACTGCTGGTATTGACCAGCCTCTCCTACCAAGATTTGTCTGCCCGTACCAATTTAAGTAGCCCTGATCTACACCTACTATTGGCACAAATTGGGGCATTGATACTGGTATTAGTGATTTATCATATCAGTCGTCAGTTATTGATCAGTATGATTGTTGGCATTGTATCGATTAATGGACTACTTTGGTTATTACCTAGTTTGTTAGCTTAATATCTTTACGAATAGCCTTTTAGTCAATAACCCCATAAAAAAGGCTGGATTCTATTGAGAAGCCAGCCTTATTGTTTTTGACAACGACATTTTCAACTATTAATCGCCTAAAGCTCTTCTACGCCCATCATATCAACGGACGTATCGGCGACAATTTGTACGCCTTTTTTACCAATTTTTGCTGTTTCGCTACGCTGCTCTTGTAGATGCTCAAGATAAGCTTCATTAATTTGCCCAGTGATGTAACAGCCATTAAACACAGCACAATCAAAACCTTCCACACGGCTATGCTTAGTATCTTTTACGGCATCAATTAAATCATCTAAGTCTTGAAAAATCAGCCGATCTGCACCGATAATTTTGCGTACTTCTTCAACGCTATGACCTGAGGCGATAAGCTCGCTACGTACTGGCATATCAATACCATAGACGTTAGGATATTTGACAGGCGGCGCTGCACTGGCAAAAAAGACCTTTCTGGCTCCTGCATCACGTGCCATCTGGATAATTTCATGGCACGTCGTGCCGCGTACAATTGAGTCATCAACCAATAAAACGTTTTTGTCTTTGAACTCTAATGGGACTGCGCTAAGTTTTTGGCGTACTGATTTCTTGCGTTGTTGTTGTCCTGGCATAATAAAGGTGCGACCGATATAGCGGTTTTTCATAAATCCTTCACGGTATTTAATATTCATCTTCAGTGCCAGCTCCATCGCTGAGGTGCGCGATGTGTCAGGAATGGGAATGACAACGTCAATATCATGATCCTCGCCCCACTCGTTGAGGATTTTTTGTCCCAATTTTTCACCCATACGTAGGCGTGATTTATAGACAGAGATGTTGTCCATAATAGAATCTGGACGCGCAAAATAAACGTATTCAAAGATACAAGGCGTATACTCTTTTTGCTCAACACATTGATAAGTGTGCAGCTGATGCTTCAAATCAATAAAGATCGCCTCACCAGGCTTAACATCACGAACAATAGTAAAACCACAACCCGTTAATGCCACTGATTCAGAGGCAACCATATATTCTGTGCCACCATTAGCACCTAAGCGTTCACCAAAAATTAGCGGGCGAATACCATTGGGGTCACGAAAGGCTAAAAGACCATGCCCAGTAATCATAGCGACCACACCGTAAGCACCTTCACAGCGAGCATAAACCGCTTTTACGGCTTCAAAAATATCATCAGGCGTTGGATGGGTTTTACCTAAATCTTGCATCTCATGTGCTAAAACGTTTAGTAACACCTCAGAGTCAGAATCGGTATTTAAGTGACGACGGTCATCTTGATAGAGCGCTTTAGCCAAACTTTCGGCGTTGGTCAAATTACCGTTATGCGCCAAAGTGATACCGTAAGGCGAGTTGACATAAAACGGCTGTGCCTCAGCGCTACTCGATGTACCCGCTGTTGGATAGCGTACATGCCCAATACCAAACTGTCCCACCAGTTTGACCATATGACGATTCATAAAGACATCGCGCACCATGCCATTTTCTTTACGTAAATATAAGCGTCCATCCTGCAAGGTCACAATACCTGCAGCGTCTTGACCGCGATGCTGCAACATAGTCAAAGCATCATAAAGAATTTGATTGACTGGCTCATGAGCTGCAACCCCAACGACTCCACACATAAATATATCCTATTTTGAACCACATATTAGTAATGCAATGACGGCAAACCTGGCGACAGTGCTTTTGTCAGGTAACTGACAACCTGATGATATTGTACTGATAGCTGTTGCGTTGACATCAGAGTCTTACTGACTCTAAAATCTTTTTGATAATAAAACGATGATAATGACAGTATATAAATAATAAAAGATGACGGGCACATTGCCAAGTTAGACGTTTATACCGTCCATTCAACGCTGCTAGGATAAATGTTACGAAGCTTATAGCCACAGCAAGCGATGAAAATTTATACCAGCTGCATGCTATTTTGAATGTACATTTTTAGATAGAGCTGATTATATTTTGAATGCTAAATGATGCTTACTGATAATTTATCAAGGCTTTAACGATACAAAATAACATGTCCACTGTTAAGACTGGTTCATCTGCTCCCACGCACTACCAAGTACATCTGATGCTAGCGTCTTTGCCATCGGTGCATAAGGCAGTAATTCAGGCGCTAAGACAGAGGTTTGCCACTGCGGTAGCTGCATCAGTAACGGCGCACTAACACTTAGTACCACCAAAACCACCAAGACGTTTTTAGCCGCGCCCAATACACCGCCTGCCATTTTGTCCACCACGCCCAAACGCAGTGTTTTAAGCACGCCTGAGAAGACAAACGCAACCAGATGCATGACCGCTAATATAACAATTACCACTAATAAAAAAGCCATGGCCATTTGTAGAACAGGGTTTTGTACAAATCCCGATAGCTGCGGGGCAATCGGACCTGCCAGCCGTGTGGCAGCAATCAAAGCAATGAACCAACCTGCTAAGCCCACTGCTGTTTTAATCAGTCCTACTTGAAAGCCGCGCCATAAGCCGATAAGAACCACAACGGCAATCACGATGTCTAAACCACTCATATTTACCGCCTTACTATCTTATTGACTTCTTAAACTACTCTGCCCAATTCTCTTCGGCATCATAATAGCCACCAATCGCTTGGATACAAGACTGCACTAATCCTGGGCCGCGATAGATAAGACCTGTATAAAGTTGTATCAAATCTGCACCCGCTTTGATTTTTCTGACCGCTTTTTCGCCACTATCGATACCACCCACGCCTATAATAGCCACTTTATCATCCAGCTGATCGGAGAACTGTTGCAAAATTTGCGTGCTAATATGACTAACGGGACGCCCAGATAAACCGCCTGCTTGATCGCCATCAATCAAATCTTCAACGCCTACTCGGCTCAAAGTGGTATTAGTCGCAATCAACCCATCGATCTCAAAATCCAATAACTGCTTCGAGATATAATCGACTTGTAATGGCTCTAAGTCAGGGGCAACTTTCAATACGAGTGGGACATAAAAGCCATAATCTGTTGCCAATTGGCTATGGCGATTTTTAATCACGTCTAACAGCTGGGTTAGTGCCTCACCGCTTTGTAAGTCACGTAGATTCTTCGTATTGGGCGATGAGATATTAATCGTAATATAAGAAGCATGCGGATAGACCCGCTCCAAACAATAGACATAATCATCAGATGCTTGTTCGACAGGCGTACTAGCATTTTTACCAATATTAATACCAATATTACCTTTATACTTACAGCGTTTGACGTTTTCAATCAAATAATCGACGCCTTCATTATTAAAACCCATACGGTTAATAATCGCATCGGCTTGTTTGAGTCTAAACAGCCGCGGTTTATCATTGCCCATTTGCGGTTTTGGCGTGACCGTACCCACTTCAATAAAGCCAAAACCCAATTCGGCAAGCGCGTCAATATAATCGCCATTTTTGTCCAGTCCTGCTGCCAAGCCAACAGGGTTTGAAAACTGTAGACCCATACAATCTGTCGGCTGCATTAATTGACCATATACCAAACCTAACGTGCGTGCTTTATGCGCTTTAGCCAATAAAGACAAAGTCATGTCATGGGCGTGCTCAGGGTCCATCTTAAACAGAAATGGGCGAAGTAAGGCATAGGACATAGTGACAATAAACCTTGCTTGATGAAAAGGGTGAATAAGATAAGTAATATATCGATGATTATAAAGCGCTGCGATTATATCAGCTTCACCAGCATAAAACTAAAGTTTCATGGAGGATAGCATCTTCATGACATCATGATTATAGTACCGCTCGATTATCAGTCAGCGCAATCCAACCTCTGATGATACGGTATAAGTGCCAAACAAAGGTAAAAAACATCATAAACAGACCAAATCCTGCTAATAATACTGAGCCAATGGCAATGTTACTACTATCAGCTAGCATACTAATGCCAAAACCACCTAAAGCGAAAGTAACAATAACGGCGCCCATAAGAAAAAACACAATACTGTACCAAAAGGTCTTAATCTGCCAATCAAAATGTGTTGCAAGCCATGTGCCATCAGCGTCATGACGCTTAGCATAATTCATGACAATGGGGACAATCCAAAGCAAACCGGCCGTAAAATAACTCACCACATATAGCAGATAGGTGATGTGATTATAAGTGATAAGTGAGCGCTGCTTTTCTATAGTCAGTGCACTTTGCCCTCGTTGAATAAGGTGATGCATCGACTGTGCTTCGATATTAGATTCGTGAGTGTGCGTTTGCGTCCGTAACTGTTCATTGGAACGAGAGTCAGGAGTCTGATTCATCATATATATCCATAACCGACAATAGTCATTAAATATTAAATTGTGGCAAACGATGCTATTTTCAAGAGGCTATTTTTGGAAACTGATCTTAAGAGTCTGGTTTTAAAAGGTGAAGCACTATTGCGATAGGGTTTCTTCTATCACAT
>JARIAA010000064.1 GCA_029264635.1 Psychrobacter sp.
TATCAACGTCGTCAGGTAAGCTTATGCGCCAATCTTTCTTCGGTAAGACGGTATCGATAACCGCATTGTTACTATGGATCCAATGATTCGCGATTTTGATTACCGCTTTATCAGCGATGGCAGCGCCAGTCGCTATTTTGGTTGCGCCCATCAGCCACACAGGAATGCTACCGGCAAAACTATTACCCAAAATCACGCCAGTCGCGGTAGCCAGTGATACCGCTTTACCAAGTTTCGGCGTACGGTCATGCATTTTTTGAAAAATTGTTGCCAAGCGCATGTCAGATCCTTTTTATCTGTCTATTATTCATTGTTATTAGGTTTGTGACATAATTCTAGCAGATATAACGCCTTGTGCAGCAGTAGCGATGTGACTGGTCATTACAGCTAAGGGATATCGCTAAAATCTAAGCTGAACCTTTATTGGTAGTTTGTATGCAATAAAAATATAATATAGTTAACACCCTTTAAAATAGATACAGTGCTACTGATATTAATGTCGCGCAGCCTCTGTCTGCCTAGGCACAGCACGCAAGAGAAATTAATATTAGCAGCACGTGGAATAGAATGTGTCAATTTTATTTAGGATTGACTATAGTCTGATCGTTTAGGACAAAAAAACACCTCATAAGGTGCTTTTTTTTGCATTTTAAATGATACCGATAGATTCATCGTCTCTATTTATCATAGTTTGCTTTAATTTGCTGATCCAAAAATTCAGACGCGACATCGTTGTATTGGTCGCAGTTGACGATACCCGTCTTAGCGTTAATGCTTGCATCCTTTTGAGCACCTGCTTTATAGTAATGAGCATCGTGGAGTAAACCATTGTAACTAACGACAGCTTTTACACGGCCCTTATGATTAGTATATCGAGCGGCAGGCAGCTCATTATGGCGACCGACCATTTCTTTAACTAAATTATTAAGCGTTTTACCTGAATCTTTTTGTCGTGCAATCCACTCATCAATCGTTACGTTTTCTGTTGATGCTGAGTCATAAAAAGTGTAATAAGACTGTTTGGGTGTTTCGTGCATAATGTAGCACTTAGCACCAATAGGAAACGTTATATCATTAGGAAAATAAGGATACTCTAGATCTGTGGTGATGCCTGTTTTGGCATCGGCTGCCAGTTTGCCAACGCCCCTAAGATCCAAAGTAACAATATCATAAGTTAAGTGAATGGGATTATTATCAGTCTGAAGACTTAATACAAAAGTATCGTCATCAACAAAGTCTATCTTGTCAAATTTACTATCGTACTCATCAAGGATTTTTACAAAAACGTTGTCGCCGACATAATAGTCCAAATCAGCATCTTTATTGCCTCTGCTATCTTGGTAAGTACTAGGTGTGCTGCCCATAACCGTAGAGATGTTTCGCACCAACCCATCGTTGTTAATTTTAAATTCAAACTTGCCCCAAGCGGCTTTATAGTTTGCCTCATCCACATCTTCGCACATATCATAAACGGTATATCTGAATTCATTATTCACGATTGGACCATTACTAGCGTTATCGGTGGCGTTGACTGAATCATCATCGTGTTCACAACCAGTGATTATTAAGGCACTCGTTAATACTAGCCCTGTGAAAATATCTCTATTAGGTTTCATATTGTTATCTATTGTTGGCTTAAAGAAATAATACCTACAATTAATTTCAATTGCAAAACAATAATTTAGTCTTAGAGTCACATTTAAGGATATACAAAACTAGAGTTGAAATAGACTTATCTCCTTATGAAAAATGACTAATGATAAAGTTTATTCACATTCCTTTATGGTCTGGTTTATATGACGGACCTATTTACGCTATAATTTCTATTTGTTTCTGCCATTTGCCAATTTATATTTTATTATGACGCGCTGGCTAAAATGCAAAGCGTCTGTGTTTAAAATATTGATATCAATGCCATTTTTATTGATAGGGGCTATGTTTGGTTCCATGCAATAAAAGGGTGAGCGTAACGCCCTGTTTATAAATACTTAATCACGCCCCATATAAAACAAAACCATTAAAAGAAATAAAAGAGAACTATGATTTTTATCAGTCATTCCATTAGCCTAAATGATAGTGAAGTCGATGTCAGCGCCATCCGTGCGCAAGGAGCAGGCGGGCAGAACGTCAATAAAGTCTCCTCCGCCATTCATCTACGCTTCGATATCAATGCCTCAAGTTTGAGTGACGGGCAAAAGCAGCGCTTACTTGCTAGTAAAGACAGCCGTATTACAAAGGACGGAATATTCGTCCTCAAAGCTCAGCAATTTCGCACGCAGGAGCGTAATAAGATCGACGCTTTTGAACGTCTTAAAGCCTTTATTCTACAATCTACTCAAGTCGCCAAAACTCGCAAGCCCACTAAGCCGAGCAGAAATGCTAAGCGCAAACGTGTCGATCAAAAAACGCAGCGCGGCAAAACCAAAGCCTTACGCGGTAAGGTTGATTTTTAAGATCGTTACTATCGTTAGTACGGCATAAAAAATTATACCGATCAAAACGTGCTACTGGTATAAATTTTCCTTGTGTGCTGTAGCTGGTCAACAGAGTACATCCAAAATTTATCCCAGCAGCTCTGTATTTATTTTAAAGTGGATTGACTGCGTCAAACCGAATTTGGACAATACCTTATGCTAATTAATGCTGATTTTTCATGCCGTGCCGCATTGAAGACTGAAGAGCATGAATGGATCAAATCACCACAAAATGGCGTCGAGCGCGTCATGCTTGATCGCGTAGGATTTGAGGAAGCGCGGGCGACTAGCCTTGTGCGTTATGCGCCAAGCTCCTATTTTCCGCAGCATCAACATCCTGGTGGTGAAGAGATTTTAGTATTGTCTGGTACTTTTTCTGCTGATAATAAGCATTATCCCACTGGCTGGTATCTACGCAATCCGCCAGCATCCAGCCATACGCCTTATAGCGATGAGGGTGCGATTATCTTTGTTAAGCTGCGGCAAATGCTGCCATCTGAAGAGCGCCATGTCGCTATCGATACGCACGATATTGCCAACTGGCAACCAGTTGGCAACCGTGAAGTTTGCTCTTTATTCTCAGGCGATAGCGAACAAGTGAGCTTGCAGCGTTTAAAAGTAGGTGACGCCTTATTCACAGAAGATCTTATGAGTCAGACAGTTGCGGGCGGCGCAGAGCTGCTAGTAGTAAAGGGCACGCTGATAGAAGGTGATGAGAGGTATAAACAAGGGAGCTGGATACGCTGGCCGGTAGGTGCGCAGCCACAAATAAAGGCAGGCAAGACAGGGGCTACCATTTACCTTAAGACGGGTCATCTTGCTCACATCATTGGAGCGACAGCAAATGATTCTGAGATTTAAAAGTGCTTGATATTCGGTTATATAGTCTGCTCGCTAATAGCTATCTTTTATAATGAATAAACAAACAATCTTTAACGTCCCGTCCATACCGCATGGCGTTTTTCGATAAAGGCGTCGATGCCTTCGCTGACATCGTCCGCCATCATGTTGCAAGTCATCACTTTGCCAGCATAGTCGTAAGCATCGACTAGATCCATGCCCAATTGTTTATAGAACATATCTTTGCCTGTCTTGAGCGCGACAGGGGACTTCGCAGTAATAGCATCGATTAAAGAGTGTAGCGTCGCCTCTAGCTCATCTGCTGCTGCCACACGATTAATGAGTCCTTGTTGCAAAGCTGTATTTGCATCGATAAACTCGCCCGTGATCAGCATCTCAAAGGCTTGTTTACGAGATAAATTGCGGCTGACGGCAACGGCAGGGGTTGAGCAAAACAGCCCGACATTTATGCCAGATGTGGCAAACTTAGCGTCATCAGAGGCAACCGCTAAGTCACAGGCCGCGACCAATTGACAGCCTGCTGCCGTCGCGATGCCTTGTACTTTAGCGATCACAACTTGCGGCATCTGATTGATGGTCAGCATCATCTGACTACATTGTTTGAATAAGGCGCTGTGAAATGCCTCGTCTGAATGCGCGCGCATCTCTTTTAAGTTGTGACCTGCGCAAAATGCTTTACCATTTGCGGCAATCACCAGCACACGGATGGAGTTGTCCTTTGCAATGTTATCCAGCTCTATTTGCATGGCAGATAGCATCTCTACTGACAGAGCATTAAATTGCTTGGGCCGGTTTAAGGTCAGGGTAACGACGCCGCTTGAGTCTTTACGCTCTTCTCTGATGACTAATGGTTCGTTTGCGTCCATGGTTGCGTTAGCGTTTGGCATTTATCATCCTTGATAGTGAATGTTTAGTTAGTGCTTAAATAGTAGCATGCTTATCCATTGTATTCGCGCACATCTTAGTCTACATCATTATTTATAATGAAAGCTGTTGTCCCAAGCGCATAGCCGCTGCAATATTTGTCGCTGTCGTTTCGATATTTTCATAGGCATTTTTAAACACATTATCAATAGATTCTAGTTTTTGAAGACTGGGCATAACCACGTCAAATTGAGTGGTTTGAGTAGGACTTAGCCTCTCTACGCTACCGCAAATAGCGATAACAGGTTTATCATGAGCTTTAGCCAGTTGACTGATGCCGCCTGCGACTTTGCCCATTAAGGTTTGCGCGTCAAGCTTGCCTTCGCCCGTGATTATTAAATCAGCATTTTTAATCTGCTCAGCTAAATTAACGGCTTGGGCGACCGTATCAAATCCTGATTGTAACTGCGCGCCGCAAAACGTCATCAAGGCAAAGCCAAGCCCGCCCGCTGCTCCTGCGCCCTCTACATTCTCATAATCTTTATAGCCCTGCTTATTGGTTAGCGCGGCAAAACTGCTTAGCGCGTTGTCTAGTAACTTTACTTGCTCTGGACTGGCGCCCTTTTGCGGGCCAAAAACAGCACTGGCTCCTGATAGGCCGCACAAAGGATTGGTCACATCGCAGGCGACTTCAAAGATAGTGTCTAGAATCTTTGAATTAAATGTTGAGTCATCTATTCGTTGCAAGCGGGCAAGTTGTACACCGCCCTCACTCAAAGCATTATTGTCGTTGTCATAAAACATCATTCCCAATGCATTTAACATCCCTAAACCAGCGTCGTTGGTGGCACTGCCACCTAGGCCGATAATGATACGCTTTGCCCCTTGCCCTAAAGCATCTGCAATCAGCTCTCCGACACCGTAGGTACTTGTGATTAAAGGGTTTCTCTCATTACTCGTTAATAGATGCAAACCGCAAGCTTGCGCGATTTCTATAACCGCTGTTTTGTTGGGTAATAATAAATACTTGGCTGTGATGGGTCGCATCAATGGATCATGAACGCGCACCTCTTTCCAGCGCCCTCTTAGTACATAAGATAGTACGGCTGAGGTGCCTTCACCGCCATCTGCCATAGGCAACAAGGTATAGTTGGCATTAGGAAAGATGTGGCTAAAACCTGACTTTATCGCTTGGCAAACCTCGATAGCTTCTAAGCTTTCTTTAAAGGAGTCGGGGGCGATCAGAATGTTCATAAAATGCTCGATAGTTAAATAAATTTAGAGTATGCAACTGTTCTAATCATAGCATTATAAATTTGATAATCTGATACCATAGACGCCTGTTTAATTTTATGAATAGGACTATCTCTTGAATACATTTGTCTCCCCGCGAATTGCCGATATAGAAAATAATGACCTACGTCAGCAGCTCCAACAAATCATTGACGATAAAACCAAACCCCTCGGGGCGCTGGGACGTTTAGAGTCGCTTGGATTACAAATAGGCATGATTAAAGGGACGACCACACCGCAGATTGAGCAGCCGCAGATTCGTGTATTTGCCGCTGATCATGGTTTAACCAAGCATGGCACTTCAGCTTATCCTAGTGCCGTCACCGCGCAAATGGTCTATAACTTTTTGCAGGGCGGCGCGGCTATTAATGTCTTGGCACGTCAGCATAATATTGAGCTAAAAGTTGTTGATGCAGGCGTAGCGACTGATTTTGAGCAACATTCAAAATTAATAACCCAATATAAAGTTCGTCATGGCAGCCGTGATGCCCTAATAGAGCCCGCTATGACCGAAGCGGAGTGCTTAGTAGCGTTAAATAACGGTATGAAAGTGGTGGAAAACTTGGCAGGCAATTTGCTAATCATTGGTGAGATGGGGATTGGTAACACCTCAGCGGCGAGTCTTTTGTTGGCAAGGTTGGGTAATGTAGCGATTGCTGATTGTATCGGTCGTGGCACAGGGCTTGATGATGCAGGACTACAACATAAAACTCATGTTTTAACGCAAGTATTGGAGCGTCATCAAACGGCACAATCGCCGTTGGATGTGCTTGCTGCCTTAGGCGGGCTTGAGATTGCTATGATGGCAGGTGCGCTCATTCAGGCCGCCAGTGAACGCCGTATATTATTAATCGATGGGTTTATTGCGAGTAGCGCTTTATTGGCTGCGGAGCGCTTGGTACCAGGGGTCGCTCAGTACGCTATCTTTGCACACTATTCAGCCGAGCCAGGGCACGTGCATTTATTAAAACTATTAAACGCTGAGCCATTACTTGATATGGGCATGCGCTTGGGCGAGGGTAGCGGTGCGGCGCTTGCTTATCCGTTACTACAGTCGGCTTGTGCCATTATCAATGAGATGGCAAGCTTTAGTGACGCAGGTATCAGCGGGCAAAACAGCTAATGTCACTATCAACAAAACAAACATCAAAAGAATCATCAAAACTGCCTGCAAAGCAATTAGAACCATCACAGCAGTCTTTGCCTAAACCAAGTGTTGGTCAATTCATAAGACATGAATGGCTATTGTTATTGGTCGCTATGCAGTTTCTGACCCGATTGCCAGTTCCGCCATTCAAAAATTATAATCCGCAGTGGCTACACCAGAGCAGCCGACATTTCCCTGGCATCGGTTTGCTGGTTGGATTACTTTGCGCTGGCGTGTTTTGGCTTGCTAGTGTTTTATTTACGCCATTGGTCGCGGCGGTAATGAGTACGGCCTTTGGAATTAAGCTCACAGGCGCTTTTCACGAAGACGGTTTGGCCGATAGCTGCGATGGTTTGGGCGGTGGCCTGACGCGCGAGCGTACGCTCACTATCATGAAAGACTCGCGCTTAGGAACCTATGGTGTCTTAGGTTTGGTGTCCGCATTATTGCTTAAGATTGCTTTATTAGCAGCCATGCCGTTATCAGTAGCGATTGTCGCGTTGATTATTGGTCATACAGCTTCACGCTTATTCTGTATTAGCCTGCTGACTTTATTGCCTTATGGTGGCGAGGTAGAACATGCCAAAGCCAAACCCATGGCGCAGCAGCTGACTCCGTTACAAGGATTGTTCAGTAGTGGCTGGTTGCTAGTAGCGGGAATTTTAGTGATGATGATATTTCCTAGTGCGGTACGGCAAATCAGTATCAGTCAGTGGCTAGCGGCTTTATTTCTAGCCCTATTTGCAACGGATTATATGCGCCGCTTATTACGTAGGCGCCTGGATGGCTATACGGGTGATGGGCTGGGTGCGACACAGCAGTTAAGCGAGATGGCGATTTATGCAGGACTTGCGGCTACGATACCTTTTGGCTAAAGTGTACAGTCAGTCCTAAATAAAATGAGTACCAGTATTATAAGGTGCTACTAGTATCAGTTTTTTGTAAAAAAAAAGGCGAATCAATCAATGACTCTTTATATCTGGCGTCATCCTAAGCCTGTTGCTGCTGATGGTATCTGTATTGGACAAACTGATATAAGGGTAGATAGGCGTAAGTTGAAACGGCTGGCCAATCACATCGAGCGCTTTACCCGTCTACATCAATTGCCCAAAGTCATTTGGGTCAGCCCCTTACAGCGCTCGTTAAAAGTCGGGCAAATACTTGCTCAACGGGGCTTTGACTGTCGCGTGGCGCCTGAGCTTGCTGAGATTGATTTTGGCGAGTGGGATGGTCGCCCTTGGGAGCAAATTGCTAAGCAAGAGATTGATGAGTGGTGTAATAATTTTGCGCATTTTGCACCCAAGCAGGGAGAAAGTTTGCAGCAGTTGTTTGAGCGTGTTGAGGGTTGGTTAAATATAGTTTTAGCGAAGCGAGGAGATATGCCCATACTCGCTGTCGGTCATGCAGGCTGGATAAATGCGGCCAAGATGATGGATGCTGGACAAGATGTACCAAAGATAGCCGCTGCTTGGCCGTCCTCCGTTGCTTATAGGGAGCGTTGTTACCTTCCTTTAGCGGATTTTATTTGTAAATATTAATTCACACTGATAAATGCTAGAAAGGCTGAGTCCATGCTCAGCCTTTTTGTCGAAATCTGTTATTTATAAAACTGCGTTAAAACGATGTTGAACAATTAGTTTTTTAAAACCTCTACCATCGCATTGGCGACATAGTCGACATTATCAACGTTTAGACCAGCGACGCACATGCGCGAGTTGGAGACCATGTATATGCCAAACTTACTTTGTAGCTGCTCAACTTGCTCAGGGGTCAATCCTGTAAAGCTAAACATACCATTTTGCGTGGTAAGATAATCAAAGCTGCGACCAGGGATTTTAGCTTCTAAGACAGATTTGAGCTTCATACGCATGGCTTTGATACGGTCACGCATGCCATAAACCTCTCCAATCCACTGCTCATGCAACGCCTCGTCGTTCATGACGATATCGACCACGCGTCCGCCATGTGATGGGGGGCTTGAGTAGATACGGCGTACCATTGAGTTCAGCTGACCAAAAACGCGCTCAGCCTCATCAGCTGTTGGGCAAACCACTGATAAGCCGCCAACACGCTCACCATATAGCGATAGGTTTTTGGAGAATGAGTTGCTCACAAACAATGACAAGCCCATAGCGACTGCTTTACGAATGGCATAAGCATCGTGGTCGATGTCCTCGCCAAAGCCTTGATACGCAATGTCCATAAAGGCAATCAGCTCACGCGCTTGAATGACGTTTAAGACTTGATCCCACTGCTCATTTGTCAAATCCACACCCGTTGGGTTGTGACAGCAAGGATGAAGTAAAATAATATCGTCTTTATTCAAGCTCTCAAAGAACGCGATCATCTCGTCGAATTTAATGCCACCAGTCGCCGTATCGTAGTACGGATATTTGCCAACTTCGACGTCAGAGCCTTCAAAAATAGCAATGTGATTGCCCCATGTCGGGTCGCTCACGTAGCACTTAGCGTGTGGGAACCACTCGCGAATAAATTCTGCACCTACTTTTAAAGCGCCAGAGCCGCCGATAGTGGCGATGGTCGCGACAAGACCGTCTTTTAAGACTTGAGCCTCTTTACCAAATAACAGTTCCTGACAGGCTTTACGATGGCCTGCTAGCCCTGCCATTGGCAGATAGGGACGCGCAGAGATGGGGTCTGCAATACGCTGCTCAGCAGTTTTGACACATTCAAGCACAGGCATTTTGCCGTCTTCGTCATAGTACACACCCACGCCCAAATTCACTTTGTCGGGATTACTATCTTCTGCAAACTTGTCCATCAGCCCTAAGATTGGATCACCTGCATAGTAGTCGATACGTTCAAACATTTTTTTTCCTTACAAGAATAGAAACAAAGCCGCAAAAAGCATAAACCAGATTGGCGATTAACTCAACGATAGATTTAATCATTTAAAAAATAGCGCTTAACAATGGCTAAAAAATAGCGCCTAGCGACTTTTGTTACTCTGCAAATCGTTGAAGTGCGTGGCAAAATAAGTCTGCAAAAACTGTTTAAAAGCGATACTGGCAGGCGACAGCGCTCGTGAGGAACGTCGATAAATAAAGAACCTGCGCGTTTTAACAGGTTGTGCCAGTGGGCGCATCTGTAAGCCATTAGCACTCACCCAGTCGATGACTTCTGGCATATAGGGCAAGCATAAGGTGATACCAAAGCCTTGACGGGTCATCTCAAGCGCTGTCGACATAAAGTTTACTTTATAGCGCGCCTGCTGAATATGAGCGGCGACGGCCTCATCGAGCTCAGCGGTGACTTGCTCAAGAAAAGGCCCTTGCAACGTAATGAGCGGGGTATCAAGCAGATCTTGCCATGTCATCACGCTTTTTTGCGCCAGCATATGACTATCAGGCATCACCACACAAAACGGCAGCTGATATAGCAAGTCAGCGCTAATATCATCCTCGCTTTCCATAAAACCAAGCTCCGTACCGACGCCCAAATCTACTTCGATATCTTGAATATGCTCAAGGACGTTTTCTGCCGAACAATCTAATAAAGACACGCTGATATCAGGATAGTCTTTGGCAAACTGTGCGATGACCGCGGGCATAGAGGAGGCGGCGAACTGCGATACCGCTAGACGCACTTGACCTTGCGCCAAGCTGGTCAGACTGCTGGCTTCATTTTCAAACAGCTGCATCTCATTTAGTATGCGCCGAGCTTGTGGTAATAAGTGCCGTCCCACCACCGATAAAGACAGCTGGCGGGTGGTACGGTCGAATAAAAGAATCCCAAGGTTTGACTCAAGCTCTTTGATCAATCCACTGACCGCAGATTGGGTTAGATGCATCTGGTCGCTGGCACGCGTAAAGCTACCACTGTCAGCAACGGTGATAAAAGCGGTTAATTGGCGAATACTAATATTCATAAGTAAACCTGATAAATAAATCATAAAAAACAATTAGTCTTATAAATCAAGCTGCTCTAAGATAAACCTATTATCAAGAAGAGTTATAAGTACATACCACTTCTTACCCTATTTTACACCACCAATTGAAATTAAGGATGATAACAATGGCAGATTTATTCGAAAACCCAATGGGACTCCAAGGGTTTGATTTTGTTGAATTCGCCTCACCGCAACCTGAAGCGGTAGAAGCACTTTTTGAGCAGCTTGGTTTTGCTCATATTGCCAATCACCGCTCCAAAGACGTCGCTTTATACCGTCAAGGGGACATTAACCTCATCTTAAACCGTGAACCTAGAAGCCAAGCCAGCTACTTTGTTGAAGAGCACGGTGCAGGCGCTTGTAGCATGGGCTTTCGGGTCAAGGACTCCAAAAAGGCGTACGAGCTTGCGATCGAAAATGGTGCTCAGCCAGTCGATGTACCGACAGGGGTGATGGAGCTTAGATTGCCTGCCATCAAAGGCATCGGCGGCTCACTGATTTATCTGATTGACCGTTTTAAAGACGGCGAATCTATCTATGATGTCGATTTTGAATTCTTCCCAGATATCGATAGACATCCTGTTGGGCATGGCTTTAAAGTCATCGACCATCTTACTCATAACGTCTACCGTGGCCGCATGGCATATTGGGCAAATTTTTACTAGCGCATTTTCAACTTCCGTGAAATCCGCTATTTTGATATCAAAGGCGAATACACAGGGCTGACCAGTAAAGCCATGACGGCACCTGATGGCAAAATTCGTATCCCACTAAATGAAGAATCTAAGCAGGGCGGTGGACAAATCGAAGAGTATCTCATGAGCTTCAATGGTGAGGGCATTCAACATATTGCCCTAGCTAGTGATGACTTATTTGCCAGTATCGATAAGCTTAAAGAGGCGGGTATACCGCTTATGACCGCGCCAACGGCTGCCTACTATGACATGCTAAGCGAGCGCTTACCAAATCATGGCGAAAATGTCTCTGATTTGCAAACCCGTGGCATTTTGTTAGATGGCACCACCGAAGGCGGCACACCGCGTCTGCTCTTGCAGATTTTCTCTGAAACCATCCTAGGTAGCCCCGTGTTCTTTGAATTTATTCAACGTAAAGGCGATTACGATGAAGGCTTTGGAGAAGGCAACTTTAAGGCGCTATTTGAATCGATAGAGCGCGATCAAGTTCGCCGCGGCGCTATTGGTCAAGCCGAAACATAGTAGCCAGTATTATAAATACGGTAGGACAAAAGGAGTTTGTGCTGCCGTCATTAAATAACCTACTTTAGACAATTGGCTTTTACTAAAGTAAGGGTTTAAAGAAAGTAGGGGTTTAAAGATAGCAGCATTATAAAAGGAATAACGGCATGGAACGCCAACATAAACCACCTTATCTCTCGCATCAACCTGATGCCAATGGTCATATTCACTACAGTGATGATGAGCATGCGATGTGGCAAACGCTGCTTGCGCGTCAAGCCAAGCAGATACCCAATCGCGCCTGCTCAGATTATCTAGATGGGCTTAAAAAACTTAATTTACCGTCAAATCGTATTCCGCAATTACACGATATCGATGAGGTGCTACAAGCGACCACAGGTTGGCAAACGGCTGCCGTACCAGCTTTAATTAGCTTTGTCAAATTTTTTAAGCTGTTAGCCCATAAATCCTTCCCTGTGGCGACCTTTATCCGCCGACTTGATGACATGGACTACATCGAAGAGCCCGATATCTTTCATGAAATCGTCGGACACTGTCCTCTACTGACCCATCCAGCTTTTGCGACCTTTAATGAGACCTACGGCAAGCTTGGGCTTGATGCCAGTAAAGAAGAAAGGCTATTTTTGGCACGGCTTTATTGGTTCACCATTGAATTTGGTTTGGTCGGACAAACGCAGCGGACGCGCCGAATTTATGGCGGCGGTATCTTAAGCTCACCTTCTGAGACCGTCTACGCGTTGAGCGACAAGCCTGAATATCGCGCTTTTGATTTGCTCGATGTGCTACGTACCCCTTATCGTATTGATCATATTCAGCCTATTTATTATGTTATTGATGAGGTAGATACGCTGTTTGATATCGTGAATAGCGACATTATGAAGGTAGTCAAACAGGCGATGTCACTTGGCATGTTTGAGCCAACATATCGAGTCGAAACCAATTAACTGGTTCATCAGATGACTATTTAATAACTGACTACTTAACTACCTAACCAAAAGCAATGCCATAGGATCTGTTTACATAGCTAATAAATAATAGCGTCAATAGGGACATGTGTTTAATAAGCACTTAATAGTTAGCATAAAAGGAATTTATCATGACTGAGCATTTACAAACCTTATCTCAATCCAGCTGTGAAGCTTGCCGTATTGGCGCGCCAAAAGTCGATGAGGCAAAGGCACGCGAGCTGTTACAACAACTGCCTAACTGGGCACTTATCAAGGTCGATGGTATCGATCAGTTACAGCGTCAATACAAATTTAAAAACTTTGTGACGGCGATGGCGTTTGCCAATGGGCTTGCCGATATCGCAGAAGCAGAAGGCCATCATCCTGGCATATTGGTAGAATGGGGCAAGGCAACAGTGACATGGTGGTCACACAGTATCAAAGGATTGCATCGCAATGATTTTATCATGGCTGCAAAAACGGACAGCCTATTTGATAATTAATGAGCAACTCATTACACTTGCTCCACTCAAAGCCAACCCTCAGCCAAATTTCACTGGTCATTCAAGGATGTATGATGCCTCCAAAAATATTAACCCAAATTTCACCTCAGCTGGCGTTTATGATTGCCGCCATTGTTATCGCCATTATGGGTGTTACCATGATTGGCTTTGGCTGGGTGCCTCATCTCTCACTCATACTTGTCATCTGTGTGTTGCTGGCGATTGGTCTGATTAAAGGTCTGAGCTTTGATGATATGAAAGCGCAAATGGCATCTGGAGTCATGCGCGGCATCGGTGCCATATATCTGTTTTTCTTTATTGGCTTAATGGTCGCCGCTTTGATGATGTCTGGCGCCATACCGACACTTATGTATTTTGGTTTTGAGCTGATATCGCCAGAGTTTTATTATATTTCAGCCTTTGTGCTGACATCTATTATTGGCATTGCTTTGGGCAGTAGTTTGACGACTGCCGCAACGCTAGGTGTGGCGTTTATTGGTATGAGTAATGCCTTTGATGCCAATATTGCTATCGCTGCTGGCGCTGTCGTATCAGGTGCGTTTTTTGGCGATAAGATGTCACCTTTATCTGATACTTGTACTATTGCTTCATCGGTTGTGGGTATTGATTTGTTTGAGCATATTCGCAATATGATGTATACGACGGTGCCGGCGTGGATATTGACCGTCGTATTACTTTGGTTTTTCTCTGGGCAGACAGTCAGTGGCGACTTAAGTCAAGTTACTATGTTACAAGGACAATTGATTGACAGCGGCTTGGTACACGGTTATGCGGTATTACCGTTTTTAGTACTAATAGGCTTGGCAGTGTTTCGGGTTAACGCTATTTACACGATTATTTGTACTATTATCGCCGCATTGGTGGTCACTTATTTACATAGTTCACCAAGTTTTGAGCAATTGGGTGGTTATCTCTTTGCAGGCTACGCGCCTGCTGCATCATTAGAGCTTGGTGAGGTTGGGGGTATGCTGTCGCGCGGCGGCGTGCAAAGTATGTTCTTTACCCAAGCGATTGTGATTTTGGCGCTCAGTCTTGGCGGGCTGCTCACGGCACTGGGTATCTTGCCAGCATTGCTATCAGGCATCAAAGACAGTTTGACGACTGCTGGTCGCGCCATATTTGCCGCAGCGATGTCAGCTTTGAGTATTAACGTACTGATTGGTGAGCAGTATTTAAGTATTCTGTTGTCAGGCACTGCATTTCGACCAACGTTTGAGCACTTAAATTTGCATCCCAAAAACTTGTCTCGTACCATCGAAGACGCAGGTACGGTCATTAATCCACTGGTGCCTTGGAGTGTGTGCGGTGTGTTTATCAGTCAAGCTTTAGGGGTACCCGTACTCGACTATCTCCCTTACGCATTCTTCTGTTATCTATCGCTACTGCTGACCATATTATTCGGTTTTACAGGCATCACAATTAGTAAAAAGGATGATAGTGAACCAGTAGTTAATCCATCTATCGTTTAAATATTAACCTAGTCATTTTATCTCGTACCAATGACAGCGTTAGTAAAGCCGTCCCGATTTATCGATGACGGCTTTTTTGATTGTAGACTATCTAGTAATAATGGTATTTATTGCTATAGAATCACTTGCAATGTAAATTAATATAAATTACATTATATGTAAGCTATTAACCTATACGTAATTTAAACGGGTTCTAAAATAAGTTCATCAAACAAATTGACCAGCAAGGAGCTACCTATGTCAACGATTGACACAAACCTCTCTTCATTTATCGATATGGCAAGTGATTCTGATTTTTCTATCCATAACTTGCCGTATGGCATCTTTAGCGACACAGCTGATGGCAAGCGCCGCGCTGGTGTTGCTATTGGTGAGCATGTTTTAGACTTAGCGTTACTCGAAACCGAAGGCTTGCTGACATTAAAAGGTGGTCGCTATTTTGACCAGCCAACATTAAATGCTTTTATTGATTCTGGTCGAGACAATTGGACGCTTGCACGTAGTACGATTCAAACTCTACTATCTGCTGATAGTGACACTTTACGTGATGATCAACACTTGCAGAAAAAAGCTTTATTCAAGCAAGCTGATGTCACGATGCACCTGCCTGTCCATATTCCTGGCTATACGGATTTTTATTCGTCTAAAGAACATGCCACCAATGTTGGCACCATATTTCGCGATCCCAACAACGCCCTACTGCCCAATTGGACAGAGTTGCCAGTCGGCTACAATGGCCGTGCCAGTACGGTGTTTGTCACCGGTTCTACAGACATCATTCGCCCATCAGGTCAGCTCAAGCCCAATCCAGACGATCGCCCTATTTTTGCACCTTGTAAACGCCTTGATTTTGAGCTTGAAACGGCCTTTATCGTGGGTAAACCTAACAAAATAGGGGAGCCTATTCCCATTGGAAAAGCATGGGATCATATTTTTGGCATGGTGCTATTTAACGATTGGTCAGCGCGTGATATTCAAAAATGGGAATATGTGCCTTTAGGCCCGTTTAATGCTAAAACGTTTGCCTCTGAGATTTCTCCATGGATTGTTACTATGGATGCGCTAGAACCCTTTAAGACTGAGCTTCCTACGCAAGATCCAGAGCCGCTGCCTTACTTACGTGAGAAAAAGACTGATAGCAGCTTTGATATTTATTTGTCTGTATCGATCCTACCAGAGGGTGCGGATACTGCTACGCTGCTCTCTGAAACTAATTTTAAATATATGTATTGGTCTATGGGTCAGCAATTAACGCATCATACCATCTCAGGTTGTGAGGTTGAAGTTGGTGATTTGATGGGGTCGGGTACTATTTCAGGACCAACACCTGGCTCTTATGGTTCGATGCTTGAGATCGCTTGGAATGCGACTAAGCCTGTTGAGCTAAAAGGCGGTGGTACACGCACCTTTATTGATGATGGTGATACGGTCATTATGAAAGGCTATAGCGAAAAAGACGGCATTCGTGTCGGTTTTGGTGAAGTGCGCGGTAAGGTTCTGCCAGCTTTAGACTTTGATTTCGATGCATAAATTTTATACAGAACGCGCGTAAAACAGCCGCTTAGCATTGTAAATATAGCTGCTACATAAACACAGCTGCTGCTAATAATTAAAAGGGCTCAATTACCAAGAGTATTTTTAGTTATTAGCGTTAGGTTTTACGCCCTATCAAAAGGATATTGATATGAGCTTTAAAATAGAAAAAATTCATCATGTGGCTTATCGCTGCAAAGATGCCAAAGAAACCGTCGAGTGGTATAAAAAACACTTAAATATGGATTTCGTTCTGGCATTTGCCGAAGACCACGTCCCCTCTACTCATGCGTTTGATCCGTACATGCATATCTTTTTAGATGCAGGCAATGGTAATGTGTTGGCGTTTTTTGAGGTGCCCAATCAGCCTGAGATGGGGTTTGATCCCAATACGCCTAATTGGGTACAGCATTTGGCGCTCAAGGTTAAAGACCGTGATGAGCTCATGGCAGCCAAAGAGCAGCTAGAGTCTGCTGGGATTGATATTGTTGGCGTCACCAATCATGGTATTTTCCATTCTATTTATTTCTTTGATCCTAATGGTCACCGCTTAGAGCTGACCTATGATGATTCAGCTTCGGAGGCAAAAATCTCCATGATTACCGAAGAGATGAAGCAGGAGATGCTGGATGAATGGTCACGTACCAAGCGTGCACCCGCTCATACCCAGTTTTTACATGCAGCGGAGCTTGAAGAGGCCAAACAACAAGTACCGCTAGGTGAATAAGAGGAGTAGCGGTTAAGGATAAGGCACTATTTTAGTCGCACAAGCAACTATGGTTTTATGTAACTATGGTTTCATGTAAAGAGGCAACTATTAACAATCAACCATCAAGAAAGGATTCTACGATGAAGACCAAACTATCTACTGGAATAGCGCTTGCCACGGTAATGGCGGTATCTGGACTGGGATTAGCTGCTTGCTCTAATAGTGAGCCAGCAGCGACAGCCGATAGTGGCTCAGATGAGGTGACCACGCTTAGATTCTCCCATTTTATGACGGCTAATGACAATATCAATACTGAAGGCTTTGAGCCGTGGGCTAAAAAAATTGAAGAGGACTCAAATGGTCGTATTAAAGTTGAGATTTATCCTTCTGCAACTCTGAGCAAACCAGGTGCTACGTATGATGCAGCAGCAAAAGGCACAGTGGATATTGGTATGCAAGTACAAGGTTATACCGCTGGGCGTTTTCCTTTGACACAAATCGTTGAGCTACCAGGTATCTCTAACACTGCACAGGAACAAACTTGTATTCTATATAAGCTTTATAACGATGGGGCTATCTCTAGCGAATATGAAGATACGCATCTGCTATCTTTGATGGGTTCAGGGCAGGGGGCACTACATACGGCCGATAAGCCGATTCGTACACCAGCAGATATGAAAGGCATGCGTATCCGCCAACCATCTGTAGTCGCCAGTCACGTTATCGATGCGGTTGGTGCCGCTCCTGTGGGTATGCCTGCCAGTGATACCTATACCTCCTTGCAGCGCGGCGTCATCGATGGACTGGCTTTTACGTGGCAACCTATCCAAGCGTTTCGTCTTGACGAATTGCTCAGTCATCATACCAATATTCCTTTTTATAACTCTACTTTCGTAGTGACCATGAATAAGGACAAATACAACAGTCTGCCTGATGATCTCAAAAAAGTGATTGATGACAACTCAGGGATAGTGTTGTCAGAGCGTATCGCTAAGATCTTTGATGACAGTAATGAGGCGGCGATGGCGGCGGCTCGAGAAAAAGGCGATACGATGATCGATATTCCAGATCCGCTAAATGACCCGACTTGGAGAGAGCCTTTGATGGAAGGCACGCAAAGATACCTCAATGAGTTGGCCGAGCTTGGTCTGGACGGTAAAGGCGTTTATGAGCAGGTAAAAGCGGCGAGCGTTGGCTGCAAAGTTTAGCCTAATAGGTGTAGTTTAATATAAGTATAGTTTAATATAAGTATAGTTGAATATCATAAGTACATAGCTCTGGCTACACTCAGATACTCAACAAGTAGAGATCACCCATCAGGAAAGGATTCTATGATGCAAACTAAGCTTTACAAAACTTGGTTCTATAAAACTAACCTCTGTACTAGAATCACTCTAGCTACTGTCATTGCTGCAGCTGGCATAGCCTTATCGGGATGTTCCAGCGACGAACAAGCCGCCTCTGCCAGTAGCGAGTCAGATAAGGTGACTACTCTGAGGTTCTCGCACTTCCTGACGGCTAACGATAATATCAATACCGAGGGATTTGAGCCTTGGGCCAAAAGGATCGAAGAAGATTCTAATGGACGCCTAAAAGTTGAGATTTATCCCTCGTCCACCTTAAGCGAAGCTGGTGCTACTTATGATGCTTCTGCTAAAGGAACGGTCGACATCGGTATGCAAGTACAAGGCTATACCGCTGGACGTTTCCCTCTCACGCAGATAGTAGAATTGCCTGGTATATCTAATACTGGACAACAGCAAACCTGTATCCTTTATAAGCTTTATAACGATGGGGCGATCTCAGATGAGTATGCAGATACTCATCTGCTGTCTTTGATGGGTACAGGACAAGGCGCGCTGCATACCGTTGACACCCCTATTCGTAAGCCAGCAGATATGAAAGGCATGCGTATCCGTCAGCCCTCTGTGGTAGCAAGTCATGTCATCGAAGCGCTTGGCGCTGCTCCCATTGGCATACCAGCCGGTGATGTCTATACTTCATTGCAACGCGGCGTTATCGATGGCATGGCCGCTACTTGGCAACCTATTCAAGCGTTCCGTCTTGATGAGCTACTCAACACCCATACCAACATTCCTTTTTATAACTCTACTATTGTCGTGTCTATGAATAAGGATAAATATAACAGTCTCCCTGATGATCTCAAAAAAGTCATTGATGATAATTCAGGAATACAGATGTCCAATCGTATCGCTAAGATCTTTGATGACAGTAATGCAGAAGTCATGGCGGCTGCTCGTACAAAAGGCGATACGATGATCGATATTCCAGATCCTTTGAACGATCCTGATTGGAGGGGCCCTTTATTAAAGGGTACACAAAAATACCTTGACGAAGTAGCGAAGCAAGGGCTGGACAGTAAAGCGGTTTACGAGCAAGTAAAAGCTGCCAGCACCACCTGCAAAGTCTAACTTATTGGAGGCAAGCCTATCATGAAATTTTTACTTAATATCAGTAGCATCATCTCTAAAGTCTGCCAATTCATCGGCGGCATCAGCTTAATTATCATTGTACTTACCACTATCGCCGACGTCAGCGCCCGTTATGTCTTTAAGCTGACAGGGGGTGAGATGGGCTTTACTGTCAAAGGCAGTGTGGAGATCGTCTCCTATTTTATGCTCTTTGCGCTGCTCGCCGCCTTTGCCGCCTATGTTGAGCGCTCGCAGATCATCGTCGACATCTTTACCCAAAAGATGCCTAAAGTTATCAAAGGCTACATGATGGGCGTCTTTATGGTTGGCTTTTTCTTTATCGGTCTGGTCTTTACTTGGGGGCTTTATGAAAGCGCCATTGATGCCATAGAATTTGGCAAAGTGACCCAAGATTTGCGCCTCTCCATGATGCCCATTTATCTAGTGAGCGCCATACTTAGCTTACTACTCGCCATTCGCTCTTTGATCGAATCCATCAACATCTTTACAACGGGCGAGTTCTTTGACGCCGAGGAGACAGGCGCATGAGTCCAGAAATTATTGGAGCCATTGGCTTATTATGCATGATTATTATGGTGGTCTTACGAGTACCGGTTGCTCTGGCGATGCTAGGCGTGGGTCTAGTAGGCTTTGGCGCCGTCACCTCATCAGATGGTGCGATACAGATGCTCAAAGACTTGCCCGTTGACGTTTTAGCCAAATACGACTTTAGTGCGATTCCTCTTTTTATTCTCATGGGGGTCTTTGCCACCCATTCAGGGATGGCGGGCAAACTGTTTGATGCGACCCGTACCATCTTTGGCGGCGTTAGAGGAAGCCTTGGGATTGCCGGTATCGGCTCCTCTGGTATCTTTGCCTCCATCTCAGGCTCGTCCTTAGCAACCGCCTCGACCATGACCCGCGTGGCCTTGCCCGAGATGGAAAAATACGGCTATCAGCCAGGCTTTGCCTGCGGTATCCTTGCTGCTGGTGGTACGTTGGGAATTATGATACCGCCCAGTATTGCCCTACTGGTGTATGCTATTTTAACCGAACAGTCAGTGGGTGACATGTTTATCGCAGGCTTTTTGCCCGGTATTCTTGGAATGGTGATGTACTCCATTACCGTCATGATTATGGTACGCTGGAAGCCGCACTTAGCTCAGCGCGGTGAGAAAACCTCATGGGGTGCCAAACTACGCTCATTAACGGGTTTGATTCCCTTTAGCTTTATTTTTGTCATCATCATTGCAGGTATCTTTTTAGGGCTGTTTACGCCTACTGAAGGCGCCGCTGTTGGTGCGTTTGCGTCTTGGGCGTATGCCGCTGCTAAGGGGATGCGTATCAAAGGATTAAAGCAGTCCTTAGTTGAGACTCTCGCTTTATCTGCCGTGGTCTTCTTTATGCTATTGGGCGCAGAAGCACTGGGCTACTTTATCTCCGTCTCGCGTCTGTCATACTCCTTAGCTACTTGGATTGGAGGCCTTGCTGTCAGTCCAATGTTCGTGCTGCTGGCGATTTTGTTTATGTACTTCCTGCTTGGGCTGTTTATGGATGCGCTTGCGATGTTGGTGATCACCATTCCTGTGGTATATCCGATTATCATAGCCTTAGGTTTTGATCCGGTATGGTTTGGGATTGTCACGGTGTTGACGGTGGAGCTTGGACTTATCACCCCGCCTATGGGAATGAATATCTTCGTGATTAAGGCGATGGCGCCGCACATTAAGTTGTCCGATATGTTTCGCGGGGTGGCGCCATTCATTGTTTCAGACTTTGTGCGTCTGGCAGTCTTAGTAGCGTTCCCTGCTATCTCGCTTGTGCTATTGGGATAAGTTATTAAATTAAAAGGGCGGGTTTATTCAATAGATTGTTTGATAAACCTGCTTTTATTTAAGAAGCTTATTAACGATTACAATGCAATGCAAAGGATGGATAATCATACAAGGATGTACATGATGAGTGCTTTTAATAATAAGCTAATGATAGGCTCAGGGATGATGCTAACGGGTATATCCTTGGGGCATGCTGCAACGACTCCAAGTAATGATACTGACAAGCAAAAACCCCCGAACGTCCTAGTAATCATGGCGGATGATTTAGGATTTTCAGATATCTCTCCCTATGGTGGCGAGATACAAACGCCCAATCTTAAAATGCTGGCAGAAAATGGCGTAAGCTTTACCGATTTTTCGGTGACGCCGTACTCTGCACCCTCTAGAGCGGCGTTCTTAACAGGTTCTGACCCGCACAAAGTCGGTGTCGGTAACTTGATTGAATTAAGTACGGATGAGCAAAAAGCTGATCCTGACTACGTCGGTCATCTCAACGATAAGGCATTGACTATTGCACAGCGCCTGAAGCAAGCAGGGTACTTTACGGTGATGTCTGGTAAATGGCATTTGGGTACTGAGGCGAAAGATGCTCCTAGTAATTGGGGGTTCGATGAGTCTTTTGTATTATTGAAAGGTGAGGCAAACCATCTCAAGCGTGATAATTATCCAGACAGCCCTGACGGCGCTCAGCTATATCGCTTAAACGGTGAGATTACAGATATTCCCGATGACTTCTATTCATCAACGACTTACGCCGATTACTTGATGGAATCTCTTGATAAGCGTCCAGATGACAAACCTTTTTTCGCGTATTTGCAGTTCACCGCACCGCATTCTCCTTTGCAGGCCCCGCGTCAAGACATAGAGAAGTACCGTCACTATTATCTAAACGGCCCACGTGCGCTTGCCGAGCAGCGCTTTGAAAATAGCAAGAAGCTGAACTTGATTGCTGATACCGCCAAGCAGCCCTCAATGGTGGGCGTACCTGAATGGGAGAGTTTTAGCGAGGAGGATAGACAAAAAGAGATTAAACGTATGCAAATATACGCAGCCATGGTCGATAATATGGATGCTAATATTGGTAGAATCCTAGCCAATCTTGAAGCGAAGGGTGAGCTGGATAACACCTATATTTTCTTTTTTTCAGACAATGGCGCTGCTGGCAAATATCGTGAAACTGCAGGACGCTGGAAGGATTGGGTGAATCAGGAGCATGATAACTCGCTTGAAAATATGGGCGCTGCCAATAGCTATGTATCGACTGGAACAGGCTGGGCACAAGCCTCCAACATGCCTTTTTCTTTATTCAAAGGCTACACTGCCGAGGGAGGCGTGCGTTCTCCTTTAATAGTAAGTGGCCCTAATATTCCTAAGACTAGAGTATCAGGCAAATATAGCAATCTCACGGATATAGCACCCACCATTTTAGACATCGCTGGTGTACAAAAAACGACACCTAAAGGGAAAGCATCATTAGATGGTGAGACGTTAGTGCCTGCGCTTATGCAGCCTGAACGTAACGCGCAAGGTCCATACAGCGCTAAAGTGCTTGAGATGAACGGCGCCAAAATGGTGCGCTTTGGAGATTTTAAAGCCCTTTCCAATACGCATAGATTTGCAGGGCTTGAGTCCGATGACTTAAAAACACAAAAATGGTTGCTATACAACTTGGCACAAGACCCTGGCGAGACCACTGACATCGCTGATAAGTACCCAAAAATATTGGACAGTTTAATTGGGTCTTACCATAACTATGCTAAGGATGTCGGTGTGATTGAAGTGTCACCTAGTAGCAGATAACAAGTGTTCAAAAACAGCCCTATGATTTCAGCTTTAGACGCGAAGTTCTTTTAGCACAATGTCTCGTCTAATTGGTGTAGGGTATGGCAGTTTATAATACCGCCTATGCTAAGTTAAGAGTCGGGTAAAAGCACTTTTTTATCTTAACGAGACTGACCTATGAAACGCATCCCAATAGTACCAGTAAGTCATCTCAGCTCAACAAATCCGAGCATCTACCCCAAGCTCAATCTGTCTGACACCGAGCAAGTTGCTTATCGGTTTCATACCATGCTCAAACCCAGTGGCTCTGCTTGTAACATCAACTGCGATTATTGTTTTTATCTGCATAAGCAGGAGCTGCTGAATCAGCCCAAACATCCGCGTATGCCTGAGGAAACGTTAGCTCAGCATATTAGGCAGTACATCGAAGCGCAGTTTGGCGCTACAGAGGTGGTATTTACGTGGCAAGGCGGCGAGCCAACCTTAATGGGTTTGGACTTTTTTGCAAGAGTCGTTGAGTTGCAGCAGCAATATGCGCCATCTGACATGGTCATTCATAATGACATCCAGACCAATGGCTTATTGCTTGATCAGAAATGGTGTGAGTTTTTGGCCGCCCATCACTTTTTGGTGGGTATCTCTATTGATGGCCCCAAACATCTACATGATC
>JARIAA010000097.1 GCA_029264635.1 Psychrobacter sp.
GCCGCCCAGTCACAAAGCCTGCCATTGCATCAGTATATCGCAAACTTGCGCAATCAGACGTCATTGACGATGCCGGTACCGATGATGAACATCTTAAACGGTGGCGAGCACGCGGATAACACGGTTGATATCCAAGAGTTTATGATTGAGCCAGTTGGTTTCACCAGCTTCTCAGAAGCCCTGCGTGCAGGTACAGAGATTTTCCATAGCTTAAAATCTGTCCTAAAATCCCAAGGCCTCAATACTGCGGTCGGTGATGAAGGCGGTTTTGCCCCAAACCTACGTAGCAACGAAGAAGCCATCACTGTTATCATGCAAGCGATTGAACAGGTCGGCTATAAAGCAGGTGATGATATTCATTTGGCCCTGGACTGTGCTGCTAGTGAATTTTATAAAGATGGTCAGTATATCTTGGCAGGCGAAGGTAATAAATCTTTTGATAGCCAAGGTTTCTCAGATTACCTCGTAGGCTTGACGCGTCAATATCCTATCATCTCTATCGAAGACGGTCTTGATGAGTCGGATTGGGATGGATGGAAATACTTAACTGAACAGATTGGTGATAAAGTTCAGTTGGTTGGCGATGATTTGTTTGTGACCAATCCTGCTATTTTGCAAGAAGGGATTGATAAGCACATTGCCAATGCTATTTTGATTAAGTTTAATCAGATTGGGACATTGTCAGAGACGCTAGATGCAATTTATTTGGCAAAAAATAATGGTTATGCGACGATTATCTCGCATCGCTCTGGTGAAACAGAAGACAGTACTATTGCAGATTTAGCAGTTGGTACGGCTGCAGGTCAGATCAAAACGGGCTCACTATGCCGCTCAGATCGCGTCGCAAAATACAATCAGCTACTTCGTATCGAGCAGCAAGTCCGTGCAAGTTATCGCGGCCGTGAAGAGTTCATCGGTCTACGCGGCTAACCTGTTTCTAAGCTGAGCAGATGCTTAGCTTACGAGCCTAACTTATAGTTAAAGCTAAGCAATATATTATTACTTACATATTGCTTAGCCATTTTCCTTCTACTATCTCTACGTTGTTTGGCGTTGTCATCTTATGAAATACTTGAGCCAATTTATCCTACTTGCTTTAGCGGTTGCTGTCCTCTTAGGATTGCAATATCAGTACTGGCTGGGCGAAAACGGTCGGTTTGCGCGTGCTAAGTTACTGACTCAAATAGAGGAGCAGCAGCGTTTAAATGATACTCAGGTGGCGGCAAATAACTTATTACGTACAGATGTTCATGACTTAAAGACGGGTCTTGAAGCAGTGGAAGAGCATGCTCGTTTAGACTTAGGTCTCATTAAGCCAAATGAAACCTTTGTGCAAGTATCAACCGCACCAACCACCCATAGCCGCTAGTAATTTTTTATTCTCTATTATTTCTCTTAAACGCTTTACTTGTTTTAGCTTCTATTCCTCTCGCCATACTGCCATGGATTTTGACCATGAGTACGACATTATGAATACCCAACCTTTTGTACATGCCATGATTGTTGCTGCTGGTCGTGGCAGTCGTTTTGGCGCTTCTATCGCTAAGCAGTATACTACGCTGCACGGGCAGACATTACTTGAGCATAGCGTGGCAAAACTTGCCAGCAGCGCTTATATTGATCAGTGTTTATTGGTGATAGCCGCAGATGATAGTACTGCGAAGACGCTAAACTTTGCGCTTCCTATCCACTACGCTATCGGCGGTGCTGAGCGTTGGCAGTCGGTACAAGCAGGGGTAGAGGCCATTAGTGATACAAAGGCTGATGATTCAGATTTAGTATTGATTCATGATGCAGCGCGCCCTGCTGTCACTAGCAATGATATTGACCGTGTCATTGAAGCGGCAATGCTAGAGCCTTATGGGGCTATTCTCGCAACTCCTGTCGCTGATACTTTAAAAGAGTCTTTTACCCAGACTATATCTCGACCTGAGATGGCCAGTGTCACAAGTGAAAACAGTTTGCACGCTTACATCAAGCAGACGGTTGATCGTAGCAATATTTGGCAAGCACAAACGCCGCAGGTATTTCGACTCGGACAGCTAAGGCAAGTATTGGCATATATTTTTGAGCATCAGCTGAACATTACTGATGAAGCCAGTGCTTTTGAGCATCTCAAACTACCCATCCGTATGGTGACTGGTAGCCGTCAAAACATCAAACTGACTTATCCTGATGACTCGACTTTATTAGCGGCCATTCTTAGCGCTCAATATTAAAGGCGCCATTCTACTGAGCTACTTAAATATCGACATTTATGAATATAAATAACGTCATGACACTGTTTGGTTACAATAAATAATTGTTGTATTATCGTAATAAGTTGCTTAGTTGACTGAACTGCCTTATGATGTAACTAAGTTAATACAATTAAAAATAATAACCTATCATATCAATAATATGACAATAAAAAGCCTTATCCCATTATAGCTGATTGTTCTATTTTGAAGTTTCGATTGTCTTTGTCTAATTTTAAGGGGCATTCAACTGCCACACGTGACTACTATGAATTCTATAAAAGAAACGGATCTTTACCAGTTCATATATATGAGTCGAATTACTTCCACTGGACTATCAGGTGCTAGTACCTTAAATGATATTGCTGAAATTTCTATAAAAAATAATAAAGCTAATGATATTACAGGTGTCCTTTGCTATGGCAACGGTTACTTTTTCCAGTATACAGAAGGGTCAGAGCAAGTACTGACCAATCTAAAAAATCGATTATTAATGGATGATAGGCACAAAGATCTTCAAACGTTGGATTTTTCTGCCATTAGTGAGCGCAGCTTTACAGGATGGTCATTGCGCTCTATTATACTTGAACGTTGGATGTTGAGTGATCCTAAAGCTAAGGCGCTGATGCCCTTTAAGCCTTATAACTGGGGCCCTCATGATTGGAGACAGTTTTTGAAAATTTTGCAAGGTTATTACAAAGAGCAGGAAAAAATAGGCGACGTCGATGCCCAGCCCATCAAGTACAATGCCTTAGGTTTAACACTTGGTAAAGTTGTAGGCCAGCACCAAGCCTTTTTCTTAATTCAAACCATACTCGGTGCGCTAATTATAGTAGCGCTTCTATGGTTTATGCTATCAGATAAGTTCTAATAGCATATTAATGAATGGAGCGCTATTTAAAGGTTAGCGCAATACTGGCTCTTATAAATACTGAATTTCAGGTAGTTCAAATACCAATAAAATAAGAATAAAAAAACCCGCAAAATCTATAAGATTTTGCGGGTTTTTAAAGTTCTAAAATAATAGCTTATAGTACTTTAATATATGGCGTCCCCAGGGGGATTCGAACCCCCGTTACCGCCGTGAAAGGGCGGTGTCCTAGGCCTCTAGACGATGGGGACTAGGTACTGCGCTTCAGCTGCTTTCACCTTTTATGCTGAAGTGGTGCGTATTCTAATGGCGTCTGCGCTTTGTGTCAAGCCTTTTCCGACGTCTTTTTAAAATTAAATATCTTTTTTTAAAAGCGCGTCTTGGATGTAAGTCATTGCTTTTTAGATGATGGCGAATCCATAGAGAAGTACAAGTGCTAATAGTTAAAGCAAGTAGCATGTAACCAAAAATAGTACCCCATAACTTAAATTGTGGATCCATAATAAAGCTCCTCCGTAGTTCTTTGAACAGCGCATTTCTACTATTCAAAGTATGAGCAATTTAAGTCATTTATAAAACATCGCTGCCCTGACATAGACGGGAACTATAAAAAATAGGCAGGTTGTTCATATCTCTTAAACCATAGAATATATGTACCTTCAACAATCATTATCATACTTGTTATTCGTCATTGTCATCATTCAACTCTACCTCTGTTTGCTCAGCATGTAAAGCATTAGGCAACATAGGATAGTGGTTTAGGATATGACAAAATAGCTCAGCAGTCTTTTGGGTGTCATAGAGTGCTGAATGGGCATGATTGCCATCAAATTCGAGTCCCGCAGCTTTACAGGCGCGTGCCAGCACGGTTTGACCAAAAGCTAACGCCGATAAAGTAACTGTATCAAATACTGAAAACTGGTGGAATGGATTATGGCTTTTACTGTTAGTGCGCATTACTGCTGCATTCAAAAACGCTAAGTCAAAATGCGCATTGTGACCGACCAACACGCACTGACGACAGCCTTCGGCGCGGCGTACTTCTTTTAACCCTTTAAAAATACGGCGCAGGGCAGTCTTTTCGTCTTCTGCAATTGCTTTACGCATCGGGTTATTGGGATCAATGCCAGTAAAGGCAAGCGAGCGTGGCTCTAGATTGGCGCCCTCGAAAGGTTCAATGTGGGCATTGAGTGCCTCGCCTGGATAAAATATGCCATGCTCATCTAACAAGATAGGTATACAAGCAATCTCTAGCAGTGCATCGGTCTGCGCGTTAAAGCCTGCGGTCTCGACATCCACAATGACAGGTAAAAATTTGCGAAACCGCTCTTTTAGAGTCATTGAGGCTGAGTCTTGTGCTGATTGCGCGTTATGGGTAGGAGCAAAAGAGCGAGTATCAGTAGGCAGTGGCGTGTCTAAATTGGTATTGCTACTAGCTGCATTGTTTTGAGATTTTATTATATTCTCATTAGACAAGATAGCATTGTTTTCGATTGTCATAGTAGATTAAGTCGCTTCTATCGATAATACAAATGTTTGAAAAGAAGAAGTGCGTCATGGTGCTGCAACTTAGTGAATTTTACGCTAGCAGTACTAAGACACTTGAAGTTGGTTTAAGCCTTGATGGACCATGGCAGGGTCTCACCAGCCATCAATGGTGTCAGCGTTTGTCCATCAAAATATGGATACCCTGTAGGCACTTGCATAGGGGTCTTGGTTAGGGTAATCCTACCTTCATTCACAGGTAGTCCATAGAACTGTGCACCAAATTGACTGGTAAAGCCTTCTAATGTGTCAATCTTGCCCACACTATCAAATGCAGTGGCATATAAGGGTAGGGCAATGGATGAGCTATAGCAGCCAGCGCACCCACAAGCGGCTTCTTTTTTGTCCGTGGCATGGGGCGCTGAATCCGTACCCAAAAAGAACTTTGGACTGCCACTAGTCGCAACGTCTAATAGTGCTTCTTGGTGCTGTCTGCGTTTTAAGATAGGTAAACAGTAAAAGTGCGGCCTGATACCACCTACCAGCAGATGGTTGCGATTAAGCATCAAATGCTGCGGGGTAATAGTGGCCGCAACTTGACTGCCTTGTGCTAAAACAAAATCAGCCGCATCACTGGTCGTAATGTGTTCCATGACAATTTTAAGCGTAGGAAATTTGGCGATCATTTGTGCCAATACCTCATCTAAAAAGCGCTTTTCACGGTCAAAAATATCGACATGCTCATGCGTGACTTCACCATGCAATAGCAGCGGCAAATGGTACTTCTCCATGGCTTCAAACACAGCAGCGCGCCCATGAATATCAGTCACGCCATCGGCAGAGTTTGTAGTAGCGCCCGCAGGATAAAGCTTGACGGCTTGTACAATACCAGACTGAGCCGCCACTTCAATATCCTTTGCAGTCGTTTGATCGGTTAGATACAACGTCATGCGCGGGTCGAAGGCAGCTTTGCGCTCAGCATTCAAATCACTGTCTTGCACACGCTGCAAGATACGAGCGCGATAGGCACGTGCATCCTCTACATTTTTAACGGGTGGTACCAGGTTTGGCATACAGATAACGCGGTTAAAACTCGCTGCGGCATGTCTCACAGTAGTGACGAGTGCTTTATCATCACGCAAATGAATGTGCCAATCATCAGGCTGAGAAATCGTAAGCTCTTTAATGGAATCAGTCGTATGGGTCATAGTGCTCTATATCGTCATGTACAGGAGTAAAAAGGAGTGTGGCTACGTTGCTATCATAACAGATTTGCCTACTTGACTAAATATATAGCCAAATATCTGTATTTATAATAAGACCACTGGATTTTTATCAACGTACAGTCAATCATAAATGAGACTGACACGTTTTTTACCATATGTGATTTTGATAAATGTTAAAAGTTAAATTATCTTCAAATCTTAGTCAAAACTTCCTCACCCCTCGCAGTGACCCTGTCGCCCGTAGTCAATATGATGTACACTAAGTGGGCAATTTAATCTTTTATGCACTCTTAGCATCTTTTCTGATAACTACATTATTCTATTAGGAGTTGTTCATGGCTCAGCTTGATCCAAAAAATATTCATAAAATCGTATTGGCATATTCAGGTGGCCTTGATACCTCAATCATTGCTAAATGGCTACAAGAGACTTACGATGCCGAAGTCATTACTTTTACCGCTGACATCGGTCAAGGTGAAGAGGTAGAGCCTGCCCGTGCTAAAGCTGAAGCAATGGGTATCAAAAACATCCATATCGAAGATCTGCGTGAAGAGTTTGCTCGTGATTATGTGTTTCCTATGTTCCGTGCGAATGCCATTTATGAAGGTGAGTACTTACTAGGCACCTCGATTGCGCGCCCACTGATTGCCAAGCGTTTGGTTGAGATTGCTAAAGAACATAACGCCGATGCCATCAGTCATGGTGCAACTGGCAAAGGCAATGACCAGGTACGCTTTGAGCTTGGTGCTGTGGCTTTGTCTCCCGATGTGGTGACGATTGCGCCTTGGCGCGAGTGGGATTTATCGAGCCGTGAGAGCTTAATGCAATATGCCAAAGAGCATAATATTGCCATAGATTATGCAGGTAATAAAACCAAGTCGCCTTACTCAATGGACGCCAACCTGCTGCACATCTCTTATGAGGGCGGTATCTTAGAAGATCCCTATGCTGAAGCAGAAGACGATATGTGGCGCTGGTCAGTGAGCCCAGAAGAAGCGCCTGATGAAGCCCAATATCTAGAATTAGAATATAAAAAAGGCGATATCGTTGCCATCGATGGCGAGACTCTCAAACCTTATGAGATTATGATTAAGCTGAACGAGATTGGCGGTAAGCACGGTATTGGACGTTTGGATATCGTCGAAAACCGTTATGTTGGTATGAAGTCACGCGGTTGTTATGAAACGCCAGCGGGCACTATTATGTTAAAAGCGCACCGCGGTATTGAGTCGTTAACGCTTGACCGTGAAGCCGCTCATTTAAAAGATGAGATCATGCCACGTTATGCTACAACGATTTATAATGGTTACTGGTTTAGCCCAGAGCGTGAAATGCTGCAAGCGCTTATCGACAAATCACAAGAATACGTGAATGGTATTGTGCGTATGAAACTGTATAAAGGCAATGTGAGCGTAGTAGGCCGCAAATCTGACGACTCATTATTTGATGAGCAAATCGCAACGTTTGAAGATGATGCTGGTGCGTATGACCAAAAAGATGCAGAAGGATTCATTCGTTTAAATGGTTTACGTTTATCAATCGAAGCCAGCCGTGGTCG
>JARIAA010000105.1 GCA_029264635.1 Psychrobacter sp.
TACTTAGTGCTCTATAACCAAGCTCAGCCGCCGCTTTAGCCTGGTTAAGCTCATATTGCCTAACCGTACTATCGGACGGTGTATATTCAGTGTTGACCAGTAACTGCTCGTTGGCCAGCAGGTTGATGACATCAGAGGGAATCACGACGTAAGGTAGCTGTCCCACTAAGTGCTCTTTTGGGCGCACCACGTCGATCAGGCGCAAAATCTCAGAAGCACAGTTGTCAGTGGTAAAATAATAAGGAATGTATAAATCCTTAGTCTCCCACACATGCAGCATGATTTGTCGCACCTCGCTTGGGGTCAAATCCAACTGATACGTCCAAGTATCTCGCTCATCTTTTTTTAGATAATTTGCCAATTTTTCTGGATAAGGGTCAATCTCGATAACATTATCGTAACCGCCACTGATCGCTTTGATGCCGTATACCAAAAAGTTGTCATCGGGATTGCCATCGACCGTATCGTTGAGTGCATAAGCATGATGAATTTGGCTTGGGTCTGCCACGCTGGCTGGTGAGTCAATGCGCAATAAAGTGTGGGCAAAGGCGGAGATTGGATTGTCCAAGTATTCTTGACCGAACATAATAGAGAGCTGTTCAGGGGCAAGCTTTTGCATCCAACCTTCCAGATCTGGACAACTTACTTGCAAACTTGCGCGCTCGATGTCCAAAGCCTCAGTCAGCCAGTTCACTCGCGCTGGAAAACGACATAATACCGAAGCACTGTTATTTGTCTTTATATTGCTAGTCGTTTTTGTGTGGTTATTAGGCTTGGCAGCTTCATTGGCTAGGGCAACCAACATCGCATCCAACTCTGCCGCTGAGTCTTGCTGACCATTAGCCGTTAAGAAGAAATCTTGATCGTCAATCAAACTCTCGTTTTTACCTTTATTAAAAAGACCTTTTTTATCATCAATAAAATATAATAACCGTCGCCATGTTGTATGCTGAGACAAATTTTTCGCTTGTACCTGCTCTCGCCACTTTGTCAGTAGTTGCTCGGCATCTGTATGACTCTCGACAGTGTTATGACTAGCAGTAGCAACTTGGATATTATCAGTATCATTGAGACTTGTATCTGTCGTATCTTTATCTTTGCTTACTGTCGTATCCACTAAGGCGTCTGTCGTTGCAATAGATATTGGGGTAGGTAATATTGCCTGTGACGGTACACTAAATAACCATCCTGCCACTGCGATAGCCAGCGGTAATTGTACTTGCGAGCGCATCATTGTCAGCTTGCCATAGACAGATAGGGAGTTAGAGTTCATTGACATGAGGTAAAATCTCGCATTAGATAGTGTAGACGCCAGTCGCGTTGTTAAAGGTCGTTAAGTAGTTAATCATCAATATAAATCATCAACTTTGTCATACTGATCATGACTTTATATAAAGTCTCATTGTAAAAGAGAATCTTATGTCATCTTCATCATTAATCCTGCCCTTATCAAAAACGTCCATGTATATCCATGAGGGCCGCTTATCAAGCGCTACATGGCTTGCTTCGTCAAATTGCAATAAACGACCAGAAAATATCAGTATTGATACCATCGTCATTCATAATATTAGCTTACCACCAAATGAGTTTGGCGCCTGCGATCAAAGCGGCTTACATTATGTCAAAGCCCTATTTACCAATCAATTAGACTGGGATGCGCACCCCTATTTTCAAACGATTACAGGCGCCGAAGTGTCAGCTCATTTACTCATTGAACGCGATGGTACTGTGACTCAATTCGTCAACTTCAATGACCGCGCATGGCATGCGGGTAGATCAAGCTACCTTGGTCGCCCTGAATGTAATGATTATAGCATTGGTATCGAGCTTGAAGGGTCTGATTTTGTGGCCTTTGAAGACGCGCAATATGTTGCACTGGCTAACGTTATTCTTGCTATATATAACGCCTATCCTAAAACCCGCCAACATCTAACGGGACATAGCGATATTGCGCCAGGACGTAAGACCGATCCAGGCGATTATTTTGCATGGCAGAGACTGCGCAAAATGATATCTGAAAACTTGCAAGAATAGCATCGGCTGATAACGCGTCTCGTTTGCACATCCAATCCATTTATCCTTATCATGAAAGTGCTATAATCCGTCAGTTTTTTAACGTTAACAGATTAATAGACAACTAAGCAAATAGGTTCTCATGGCAAAAAGTCGATTGTTCCGTTCAACCATGGTGGTCAGTAGCATGACCATGTTGTCCCGTATCCTAGGTTTGGTGCGCGATATCGTATTGTTAGGTGTTTTTGGTGCAGGTGGGCTGATGGATGCCTTTTTAGTTGCCTTTAAAATACCGAACTTTTTGCGGCGACTATTTGCTGAGGGTGCATTTAGTCAAGCCTTCGTTCCTGTACTCTCCGAGTACAAAGAAAAGTACAGCTTACAGCAGGTGCAGATTTTAGTCAGTCGTACCTCAGGCGCGCTGTTACTGGTGCTATCTATGTTAACCGTAGTGGTGATTTTAATGGCGCCTTGGGTGGTGACGTTGTTTGCGCCCGGGTTTGCTGACCAACCCGATAAGTTTGCGATCACCGCTGAGCTACTACGCCTAACCTTCCCCTATTTATTGTTTATATCTATGACCGCGTTCGCTAGTGGCATTTTGCAAAGCTATGGACGTTTTGCCGCGCCCGCCTTTGCACCTGTGTTACTAAACTTGTGCATGATTGGCGGCGCGCTGATTTTCGCGCCCATGTTCGATACGCCCATTATGGCGCTTGGCTATGCTGTAGCTATTGCAGGTTTGCTGCAATTCTTACTGCAATTACCCCAGTTATGGCAACAAAAACTGCTGGTTGCACCCAAAATTGATTTTCAGCACGAAGGTGTCAAGCGTATTTTAAAGTTGATGCTACCAGCTATTTTTGGCGTCTCTGTCACGCAGATCAATCTGCTCCTCAATACAGTGTTTGCCTCCTTAATGATTGGTGGTTCGGTTTCTTGGTTATATGCTGCCGAGCGCATGAGCGAGCTCCCATTAGGACTGATTGGTGTGGCAATTGGTACCGTTATTTTGCCAAGCCTGTCCAAAAGCGAGGCACAAAAAGACGATGTGAGTTTTAAAAAGACGATAGATTGGGCTGCGCGGTTGATTATTTTGGTTGGACTTCCAGCGTCTGCCGCTCTACTGGTACTTTCAGATGTGCTCATGCAAGCATTGTTTTTACGCGGTGAATTCTCGTTGAGAGATGCGCAAATGAGCTCGCTGGCCTTGCGTAGTATGGCAGGGGGTATTTTAGGATTTATGCTGATCAAAATTTTTGCCCCTGCTTTTTTTGCTCGTCAGGACACCAGAACGCCCGTTAGAATAGGGATTATCTCCGTATTCGCTAATATGGTTTTTAGTGTCATTTTTATTGGTATTTTCTATTTATTTGACATACCGCTGCATGGTGGTTTGGCGTTAGCGACTACGGGCGCCGCTTTCGTAAACGCAGGCTTGTTATACTACTTCTTACACAAACGTGATATTTTTCGTTTTGGCAGCCACTGGAAAAAGCTTTTTGCCCAGTTTGCAATTGCTACCAGTACGATGATTGCCGTACTTTATATGATGTTGCCTTACTTCCCGACTGACGCCACTCAATGGCGACGCATCGCTGCGCTACTTATTATGTGTGCGGTTGGCGCGCTGGTTTATGGCGTAGTGCTATTAGCAACAGGCTTTCGGCCCCGCCAGCTAAAACATGGATAAAGGCGCTGATTAATGCGCTGATTAATGTATTAACTTACCAAACCAAAACAAGCTTGACCTGAGAATTGACAGTGAGTAAGGGCAATCATTGTCATAATTGGGCTTTCAAGATTAAATGAATCACGATTAAATAAATGCTAAGGGCTAATATGACTATTAAACCATTAATTTTTAAGCGCTTACCGATGATGTTTACTGCTAGTTTGCTAAGTACTGGACTGCTTTTAAGTGGTTGTAGCAACAATGATAGTGCAGAGACAGAAGCAGCAACGGAAAATGCAGAGACAGCTGTCGTTGCTGAAACTCCTGGAGAGGATACAGCGTCTCAAGCAGAAGGGGCTGAGACAACTGCTGAGAGCACACAAATAAAGAGTGAGCAAATAGACAATAGCGCTGATAAGACCGTCATCGATAGTGACAATATCAATAGTGACAATATCAATCCTGTCACCTCCTCTACCAAGCAAAAAAGCTTAGTCACCAATCCGACCCAAGCGGGCACACCTGAAGACACGGTAAAGCAGGCGCTAGATAGCTTATATTATGGTGATGTCAAAAAAGCGGCTCAATATTATAAAGTAGATATGGCAAACTTCGAAGAAGAGCTGGCTAAGACGCAGTCAGCTTTTCAGCAAACCGTCGATGGCGTCACTCTTTTTGATACCGAATATAATAACGATAAAACGCGCGCCACTATCACGGGCGAATTAAGACTGACAGGTCAAAGTGAGCCTACATCGCTGACCTATGAGTTACAAAAAATAGATGGCCAATGGAAGATTCTCGGCTAAAGCGTACGGGGCATCTCTGCATCCTTATCTGATGCGACCGCTTTACCGAGCATGACGACATCGGCGATAAAACCATCCATATCACAAACCTTTGGCATATACCCCCACTGCTCAAAACCAAGCTTACGGAATAAGCCTAGGCTTGGTTGGTTATGGGCAAAGATAAGCGCAACAATATTGTGAATACCGAGACTGGGTGCTTGAGTGAGCATCCAGCGGCCCAGCAAGCTGCCAAGTCCTTGCCCATGATACTCTTGATGCAGATAAATACTAATCTCACTGCTAATATGATAAGCCATCCGCGCATACAGATCACTAAAGCTGCCCCAGGCTACTATTGGCGCCCCTATTCGATCAGAGCTTTCATGCTCTTTAACCACTGCTCTGACGACATAGATTGGACGTGTGCGGCTATGAACATGCTCATCAAACCAAGCACTGCGCTCTTCACAGGTCACTGGCGTCAAATTGGCCGTTGCTTGTTTGCCTGCGATACTTTGATTATAAATTGCCAAAATCTCAGGTAAATCTTTTTGGCTTGCATACTGTACGACAAACTTGTTGCTCAATTTATCCATTAATGAGGTAGGCAGTATAGAGTTTGTTGCTACGTCAGACATGGCGTCTCCATAATTGATAGTGTTCATAAAAAATTAGCAGACGGATAAGTCGCGGGCAGTTAAACCAAAAAGTATCGTCTGCGTGCAAACGGCAGCGGTAATAGTATAAAAAACACGCATAGATCCTAGCATAGCGATAGCTATCAAGATGAATAACGCTGTACTTTTATTATGCATCGACTATAGGGTGTTAGTCCCGCTATTTTACTTTATAATGGCTGATTTTGAACACATCGATTTTTAGTCTAGAGGTGTTTTTTATCTGGTCTTGTCATAGCTGAAACTTATGAATACCTATTTTCTTGAGCAACTACTTGCCTCACCGAGCGCTCTGCCTGCAAATAAGAGCTCAGTAGATTTAGCACCTTGTGTGCTCACTATCGGCAATTTCGATGGTGTACACTTGGGTCATCAAGCGATGCTCGCTCAAGTTCGTGACATTGCTGCTACGCAAAATCTGAGCTCGGCCGTCATGATATTTGAACCACAGCCGCGTGAGTTTTTCTCGCCAGCGACTGCTCCTGCACGCCTAACCAGTCTTGCTGAAAAGCAGGCTTTGTTAGCAGAGCATGGGGTTGAGACTTTAATTGTAGCGAGCTTTGATAGCGATTTTCGCTCATTGTCAGCGCAAGCGTTTGCCGATCTTCTAGCCTTACGCTTAAACGTCAAGGCGTTGGTACTGGGTGACGACTTTCGCTTTGGTCATGACCGTACTGGTGACAGTCAGTTTTTGCGGAATTACGGCATGCATGTCACTAATCTACATACAATTACAGATGATAGTGAGGTAGCCGAGCGCATTAGCTCTACTCGCGTTCGTGACTTGTTGCTCGCGGGCGACATTAGGGGCGCTAATGCCTTATTAGGCCGCGACTATGCCATTACAGGTGTGGTCGTCGGCGGTGATAAGATTGGGCGCACAATGGACTTTCCTACCGCTAATATTGATTTAAAGCGAATAAAACCTGCCTTACATGGCATCTTTGCAGTCGATGTGGTGAGCCTAGATAAAGATGGAAGAGTAGACCCTGATGGTCTAACAGTTCACGCTGTGGATGGACAGGCAGGTGTCGCAGGATTACGTTCGCATAGCTTGTATGGCACGGCGAATATCGGTACGCGACCTTCTATCGATAAAGCGCTTGAATGGCGCTTAGAAGTGCATTTTCCAGAGTTACAAGCGGACTTGTATGGCCTGACATTGCAGGTACGCTTTTTGCACTTTTTGCATGGTGAACGGCATTATGACGGTTTAGAGGCCTTAAAAGCAGGCATTCATAATGATGTAAAAGAATTACTGGCATGGCGAGCCAAGCAAGAAATCAGTTAGCGTTTTTGCGCACCTTATAGGCACACAAAAGCCCACAACTTTAACGCTTGTGGGCTTTTATTTTTAAAGCTTTTATCTATTGTTAAGCATCAGGATGTAAACGTACATTTAGATCATCAATCACTTCAACCCATGCCGCATCTTTTTCCCACTCTTCTTGTAAAAACATGCGCTGATTGTCATTCCAGATATCAGATTCTATAAGTTTTTCATCTTTTGCCAATTGGTTTTTTTCAACAAAGTTATCAATGGCTTCATCAGAGCTGTCCAGACCCAACTGCGCAAATAACTCATTCATATTATATTCAGGTTCACCCAACATAGCCTCTCTCCTTAAATCATGCAAATGTGATAGTGTGTATTACTTAAAATAACGCGTTTATTGTAGCAAGCTTTATCCTAAAAGCTGTTAACCAACGTTAATCTAACGTTATCAATTGTGTTAACAACCCATCATTCACAATCACAATAAAAAGACATAAAAAAGCCCTCAGACTTGCAAGGGCTTTTTGTAAAACGCTAGAACTTTAGACAGTTACTTATGGTAGTAAATGTGATACCGCGTCACGCTCTTCATTAAGCTCTTGCTCGGTTGCCGCCATTTTCTCTTTTGAGAAATCTGATGACACATCAACGCTATCAACGATAGACCAGTCGCCATTGCTACATGTGCAAGGGAATGAGTAGATTAGGCCCTCAGAGATACCATATTCGCCATTTGAGTAAACACCCATGGATACCCAATCGTTTTCATCGGTGCCCAATACCCATGTACGCATGTGCGCAATAGCAGCGTTGGCGGCAGAGGCGGCAGAGGAGGCACCGCGCGCTTTAATAATAGCCGCGCCGCGTTGCTGTACTTCTGGAATATAGGTATTTTCGTACCAGTCTCGATCGACTAAATCTAGCGCCGGCTTACCGTTGACAGTACAAGCAGTCAGATCTGGATACTGAGTAGAGGAGTGGTTGCCCCAGATGATCATCTTTTTCACATCATTGACAGTGCTGTCGGTTTTTTCGGCCAACTGCGCGATAGCACGGTTGTGATCTAAACGAGTCATCGCAGTAAAGTTACGTGGGTCAAGATCTGGCGCATTGCGCTGAGCAATAACGGCGTTTGTATTCGCAGGATTACCGACGACTAATACTTTAACATCACGGCTAGCAACGTCATTTAGCGCTTTGCCTTGTGCTGAGAAAATCGCTGCATTGGCTTCTAGCAGATCTTTACGCTCCATACCTGGACCACGAGGACGCGAGCCTACTAATAAAGCATAATCAACATCTTTAAAAGCAACATTAGCATCATCCGTTTGAATGATATCGGCTAATAAAGGGAATGCACAGTCTTGGAGCTCCATGACCACACCTTTTAGAGCGTCAAGCGCTGGAGCAATTTCAAGCAATTGTAAAATCACTGGCTGATCTTTACCTAGCATCTCACCAGATGCAATACGAAATAACATCGCATAGCTGATATTACCAGCGGCACCGGTCACGGCAACACGTAAAGGCTGTTTCATAGAATACTCCCTAATTAATTATTAGATAATGTCGTCAATTTTATAGACAGGTCTAGTAGATATGGACTTGCACAAAGAGGGTTAAATATACTCAGTGGTAGCGGTCACAAACCGAAAGCTAGTGTAGCACTTCGTTTGGCAAACCGTCTAGGGAAATCAAGGCACTTACTGATGTCTATATTGTTACATTTTATACATATAAGTGCTTGTAAATTGGATGAGTAAAGTCAGCTCAAAATAAAAGAGGGTCAACGCTTTTGGTGCGCTATTGCTCTTTTTTTGACTATAATCTGATTTAAATACAAGAATAGAGCGCAAAAAAGCTGCCCTAATATGGCCGCTTTTGGACGATACATTACCCCATTAACCTTTAGCGTATAGGTTAAACAAAGATCTTTATTTGCCACCTGATATAATAAAATTATTTCCGCAACTGTTGACGACGTCACTGCATTTACCAAATTGCCCACCGTCATAACAGACATGGATGTCCGTTAATATAGACTGTCGACGGCTACCAGCTTGGCAGATCAAATCCACACTGGCAGAGGACATGCCACTATTTAGGCGAGTCATTTGACTAATAAAACGAGATTTTGACACTGTATAACTATTGCCAGTATTTAACTCGCTGGGCAGTTTTAATGCCCCAGCATAGTTAGTAATTTGGCGAAAGTAACTGCTCGCACTAAGCGGACTACAAGCGCCATAATGCTGCCATGCTTGGCTACGCACCGTCGTATCTGGCATGATACGGTTAACGACTTTTAATTGCAGGGGAGTTAGGCGCGGGTCACTACCGCGTCCGCAGCGCTCACCATAACCCATGTCTAAACCAGAGACCGTTAACGAGTACCCCTCTAGGCACTGACGCATGCGTGCACGCGATGGCTGCAGACTACATAATGCAGGCGTCATCTCAATCATCAATACCCGTTGACCATTTTTACCAGCACTTGCTGCCTGCGCAGGCATTGACTGCAGACCTTGCAATAATATTAAACCTGCAATACCTAGTGTAATACTCGATGCTGTGCTGAAATTATGATACTGACAGCGGTCTGACCAGCGCTTTTGTGGCTGCTCTTTTTTTATCATTGACTGCCATCGCTGGGACAGTGACGTCGACGTCCTGATAGACTTGCGTGCACAGTACTGAACAGATGACTGAAATCTGGTAGGTGTCTGCATAAGCCGATTTGAGTCATCGTTTATCATAAGTAAGTATATTCGGTAGTTTGCTTTTTTGTGAGCAACGTGAGCGATAATCTTTTAGACCACATCATACAACGAAGAACACCTATCATTAATCATCCAATTACTAAAAAACAACCATAAAACAGAGGATAAGAAGTCAGTACTCATTAATTATTATAAACTTTATAAAGGTGACGTTACTGTCAAAAGAGCCGTCATCTATTAGATATTAGTTAAAGCCATGTTAGCAAAACTTCTTCTTTAATCTATAGCAAATACGTAATCTGCGTTCAAATATCTCTACTAAATTCTAGTCGAAGTCCTGCTATGGCCTACTGACCTATTTAAAGTGCCGCTGGAACCGTACCCATACGCTCGCTAATCGGCTTGGTACGCCCTAATAAACTACTATAGACAGTGGCATTTTCCATTACGTGTTTGACATAATTGCGGGTCTCAGGATAAGCAATCGACTCGACGTACTGATCGGCGGCTAAAGCTCCATAAGTGGGCTGCCAACGTCTGGCCTTGTTTGGTCCTGCATTATAGCCCGCCGTTGCCAATACGGGCTGATAATTTAACTTTGCCAAGATATCGCTCATATACCAAGTGCCATACCGAATATTAGTATCGCCACTATTAGCACGGCTGGCGCTATATGTCTCGCCCAAATTACGCGCAATATATTTTGCGGTATCAGGCATAATTTGCATAAGACCGCTGGCACCAACGTTAGAGCGCGCTGATGTCACAAAGCGGCTTTCTTGGCGCATGATGCCATAAGCCCATGCTGGATCGATACCTGCTGCCTGACTGTAGCGTACAACGGCATCTTGGTGCGGCATTGGATGCGATAGCGCAAGGCTATTGATCCTCGCCGTGTTGTCAGCGGCATAGATAGCACGGTCAAGCCAGCCCATATCATGCGCTTGGCGCGCCGCTGCGATGATTAAGTTATCATCACGGCTATCTCGCGCCTGCTTCACCGCCCAGTTCCACTCACGATTGGCATAGGCACGGTTGACATCAGAATTATACAAGGCAAAAGCGCGGGCAAAATGTGGGTTTTGCATGACACGGGCGGTATCCGCATTACTGACATTTGGTAAATTACTACCACCTAAACTGCCAGCATCAAAACGTTGACCTGCTTTATCTTTTGCTAACAATCCATAATAATCGTTACTTTTAGCCAAATGCTGATACATTTTTTTCGCCGTATTTTGCTTACTACTATTGTTTGATTGCTCGTACGCGCGTGCAAGCCAATACTGCCATTGGTTTAGTTTTTGAGTTTCAGCATCCATCTGCGAGATGGCTTCTACCACATCATCCCAACGGCTAAAGCGGATAGCAGCCTTGGCATAGTCCTCAGCTTCTTCAAAGTTAAAGTCATTGTCCAAGCTATTACGGAACCAATCAACCGCCTCAGAATTAAAGCCATCATCCGTATTATGGTTCATACGCTGCACACCAAGAATACGATAAGCGTAGCGACGAGTCTCGTCATTTAATAGTTTTGCTTAGCGTTGATTGTCTTGCTTAATATCATAGTCCAATTGTATGGCAGCCTCGCGGTAAGACTTTTCTGCCAGTCGACCTATGGCATATAAATAGAGATATTGATTGGTTTGGTTATTGGGCTGCATACCAAAGCGGCCAAAATAGGCGCTGGGACTCAGCTGTATCTCACTTAAAGCAGCATAAGGAATAGGCGTACCAAGGCGTGATGACAATGCCATGATATCACCCGTCTTGCCTTTACGTAGCATGCGTTTAAGGCGCGCTGCTCGATCTTGATTGCTAATGAGTGTATTGTTATTTAGCTCAGTTGCCAGCTGATCACAAAGTGCAGGCTGCTTAAGCGTCGTCAACCAAACGTCAGACTTTTCTGCCAACGCACGCATGGTATCACCGCCGCTATTAAACCCCAGCGCAACCGCACAGCGCTCACTACGATCGCCATTGGTCACCAAGTTTGCGACTTGGCGCACGGATGCATAATCGCCTGAGCCAGCTTTTGCCTCGGCAAAGTCAGCGACAAGCTTTTCGGCCATGACGCTATCAGGATATTGACGAACGAACTGTGAGACAGCAGCTGAGCTTTGGGCATTCAAATCCAGATTCATACGCCAATATGTCGGATACATAGCAAACAATCCGCCACTCATCAGTTGCTCATAATTAAACAATGCACTCACATCGCCGCGATCGGCTGCCTGTGCTGCGGCGCTAAAGTAGTCCACACTACTATCCTGCATACCATAGGATACTGGCTGCGCGCACGCTACCTGTGCCAACCCAAGGGCGCCCATCGTCGTCGCCACACTCAGTGCGCCAACCCGTAGTGAACGCGTCTGCAAGCATGCTGCAGTCAGGCGACTAAAATATTTAGGCTGCTGACCTGCAAGCATATGATTACGCTTAGGCAAATCAGAAGAAGTCATTTGACGCTTTTTATTCGTGCGGTTGGCAGCAGGCTGCTTTGTCATACTTGCTCTCTTTATTATCTTAATGATCGTTTAGACCCAAAACGCTGTAGACATCGTTTTAGCTCTCATATCTGTGCCAATCTTCTAAACTATACAACTAAAACTGGCAAACGTTTTATGCAACAACAACGTCTGCCACTATATTCCTATACCGATTCAAAAACTGTTTGTCAGTATATACTCAGGGTCAAACTATTGTGCAATGATTAAGGCACAGCGCTATCATACTATATCCCTCTCCCCTTCAACCAGTGCTCTTACTATTTATCAATAAATAAGAGAGTGGCGCGTAACACAGGAATGATAGAGAGTTAAAGCTCTGCTGTCCGCTAAAGTTTTATTAAATGACTGATAAGCAATTGATAGTATTATGAATAATTTAACGCGATTGGTATTGTTAGTACAAGGTTACTTTTCACATTGATAGCAGGTTGTGATAAAATACGCCACGCATTAATGGCTTACCGCCACTAATTTGTTTTTCTTGATAATCATGGATTTTAACTTATGAGTGTTTCTGTATTCAACCCCCGCATCAATGATGTAGCTAATATGACGCCTGCGGTCAATGCACTCGTAGAGCCAAATCTAGCGCCAGCTGCGACTGCGACCAAAAAGGTGTTTATCACCACGCAAGGCTGTCAGATGAACGTTTATGACTCTGACAAAATGCTCGACGTACTTGGCGACTCGCACGGCATGGTCGTGACCCATGATATTGATGAAGCTGATGTGCTCCTCATGAATACGTGCTCCATCCGTGAAAAAGCCCAAGAAAAAGTGTTTTCAGAATTGGGCCGCTGGCGCAAACTTAAAGAAAAACGTCCCGATCTAGTTATTGGTGTTGGCGGCTGCGTGGCCTCCCAAGAAGGCGATAATATTCAAAAGCGCGCGCCTTATGTCGATATGGTCTTTGGGCCGCAAACTTTGCACCGTTTGCCTGAATTGTATGATAAATCTAGCGAACAAAAAGAGATCGCTCACAAAAATCGTATTGGCACTATCGATATCTCCTTCCCTAGTATTGAGAAGTTCGATTTTTTGCCTGAGCCAAAAGTAGAGGGGTATAAGGCGTTCGTTTCTATTATGGAGGGCTGCTCAAAGTATTGCTCATTTTGTGTCGTTCCCTATACGCGCGGCGAAGAGCTATCACGTCCGCTTGATGATGTACTGGCTGAGATTGACAGTCTTGCCGAACAAGGTGTCCGTGAGATTAATTTATTAGGTCAAAACGTCAATGGCTATCGCGGCACAAAAGACGATGGTAGTATTTGCCGTTTTGCAGAACTCCTGCATTACGTGTCGCATGTTGATGGCGTTGAGCGCATTCGTTATACCACTAGCCATCCGCTAGAATTTACCGATGATATCATTGATGCTTACGCGCAACTGCCAGAGCTGGTATCGCATCTGCATCTGCCGGTTCAAAGTGGCTCAAATATCATACTGGCTGCGATGAAACGTAACCATACGATTGATGTTTACATTAACCAGATTAATAAGCTCAAGGCCATCCGCCCTGATATTCATCTCTCGAGTGACTTTATTATTGGCTTCCCAGGTGAGAGCGAGCAAGACTTTCAAGATACCTTAAATCTAGCAAAAGAATTGAACTTCGATCATTCATATAGCTTTATTTACTCTAAGCGCCCAGGTACACCAGCAGCAGAGCTTGCTGACGATGTCAGCTTTACAACTAAAAAAGCGCGCTTTGCTGAGTTCCAGCAAGTGATTATCGATTCCACGCTCGCCAAATCGCACGAGATGGTTGGCACGACGACTCGGGTATTGGTTGAGCAAGTCGCCAATCGTCATCCGGATTGCTTAATTTGTACGGCAGATAATACGCGTACAGTGATGTTCCCATACGATGTTGAAAAAATGGATGAGCTATTGGGTAAAATCGTTAGCGTACGCGTGACTGATTTTGTGAGTCCGCATATGGTTAAGGGTGAGCTGGTTGAGGTGTTGGCTTAATAAATATGGACTCAAAGCTATTTCAATAAAATTGTATTTTCGTAGTTTGGTGTGGAGCTTGCGACACCCAACGATGTTAAATAATAAAAGCCGCCCACTATTAATAGTGGGCGGCTTTTTTGTGAATCATAACCATTTTAAAAAGTAGCCATTTTAAAAAGTAACTATTTTTTAAATCAAAAAACTATTCAACACTTCAGTCAATAAAGCCATCGCAATCAATATAAAAATGACGCCGCAAACACGGTCAAGCCAGACTAAGCGATCACCTACATCTAGCCAGCCTGCTAATTGCTTACCGCCAACCGTATAAATGATCTGCCAAATGGTTTCACTTAAAAACAATCCTAAGGTCAAGATAATATATTGCGACCATAGCGGCGCACTAAAATTAATGAACTTAGGAAAAAAAGCGGCAAAAAATAAAATCGCTTTGGGATTGGATAATGACACCCACACGCCAGTTCGGAATAAGATTAGATTACTAGGCTCCATCTTGACAGCAGCACTGGATAAAGATCGTGGTGCAAGGTTTTTTTGACCAGCACGAGACTGAGCAGAGGCATCATAGCAATCAACGGCAACCTCTGCACTTATGGTGCTGGCATCGTCCATCAAGCGTGTTTTACCACCCGTATCACGCCACGCTATAATTCCTAAATAGATTAAATACAGTGCCCCAATAGTTTTTATAATATCTAGTAGCCAAGGCGATTGACGACTGATAACGTTGAGTCCTAGTAGTGTGGATAGCAGTAAAATGAATAACCCAAGTGTGAGACCTACCAGTGTCCATATAGTGCGCTTGACGCCATAATTGAGACCATACTGAAATGCCAGTAGCATATTGGGACCAGGGGTCGCTGAGATAAAAAAGGTGCTGACAAAAAATATCGTAAACAGATGCCAAGACATCAACTAACCCCTACTTCCCAATGAATATAAACCTCTAAATACTAATCTGCTAAAAAATAAACACCGCCATCAAGACGGTGTATTTTATGCGACTTCACATCAAAAAAGAACTACTTGCTGCTTTATCAATTAATTGACCTTACAGCTCTCTAACAACTTTTGTAAGAATCCATCACAGCGTGCGATTTCACTTAGCGCCACAAACTCATCTGCTTTATGCGCCTGCTCAATACTACCAGGACCACAGATAATGGTTGGAATGCCCGCATTGGTAAACTGCCCGCCTTCGGTGGCATAAGCCACTTTATGGCGTTCATTATCGCCTGTTAATGCTGCGATTAATGCTTGTAGCTCAGCGCTGTCATTATCAGTCATTGCTGGTACACTTTCTTCTTGTACAAGCTCAATGCCAGTATCGGCAGCGCGTGCCTGCATTTGGGCGCTTAGCTCTGCAACCTTTTTTTGAATCGGCGCTAAAATATCGTTCTGCGTCATATGCGGCAAGTTACGATAATCAAAGGTGAATTCGCATAGATTGGGGACAATATTGGTCGCCGTGCCACCTTGTATCGTGCCGACCGAAAGTGTCGAATAAGGCACATCAAATAAATTATCATTATCGTCGCGATGGCTTATCTCTTCGGCTAACGCATCGACATAACCGATCAAACGACTGGCATAGCTAATGGCATTGACGCCCTGCGCAGTCAAGGACGAATGCGCAGACTTACCATGGACACGGCAACGATAAACAGCGATGCCTTTATGCGCCACCACCATTGTCATATTGGTCGGCTCACCAACGATACAATAATCTGGTGTGATACTGCGTGCTTTTAAGTCGGCCAATATGAGTGGCGCGCCTAGACAGCCAACCTCTTCATCAAATGACAATGCCAGATGCAAGGGACGACGCAGCTTACCCGTCTTGGACAACTGCGCAGCTTGTGGCAATAACGTCAAAGCACAAGCAATAAAACCTTTCATATCACAAGCACCGCGTCCGTATAGCTTGTCACCGCGAATCGTCGCAGTGAATGGATCCGACGCCCATTCTTGGCCATCAACTGGCACGACATCGGTATGACCAGATAGCACAAGGCCGTGATTGACTTCGTCAGCATTTTTCCCTGCTGGCACGGTAACAAATAGGTTGGCTTTATTTTTGGCGTCATTAAAAGTCAAGTCTACTATTAAGCCTAATTGCTCGCAGTAAGCTTGTACATCTTCAATCAGCGCTAAATTTGAATGGCGACTGACCGTATCAAAACCGATTAAACGGATGAGCCAATCAAGACTTTGCATGGGATAGTTCACCTCAGATAGCGCTTGAGCATCCATTGTTTTTACCGTCATGGGATATCCTTATCATAGTAAAAAGTAAACAAATTTAATTGCTAGTAAACGAGCGCTTTTGTAGCGCCTCTATTTCTTCACAAAGACCTGCAATCGGCCCCTCTACAGGTATATTGGGCGCGACCTCTTGAATGGATAAGGTATTAATCGGTG
>JARIAA010000236.1 GCA_029264635.1 Psychrobacter sp.
CCGTTAAGCCAATCCAATAAGCAAACCCAACTTGGGTTAAAACAACACCGCTATGATTGGTATAACCGATGACGCAAGAGGGGCGACTGTTAATCTCAAGCACACGGTGCTGACCGTCATCTTCAGCTTTGGTTTGTACGCTCACGATGCCATCGCAGCCAAAGGCCCTAATCAAGGGAAAAACCACATCCATGACGGATTGCTCATAGCCGAGATGTTGAACTTTATCTGTTTTATAACGAGTAATGGCAGCCAGCACTTCACCATATGCGCAAACGACATCGATAGAGTACTCTTGCCCTGATAAATAAGGCATAAGTAGCATCGGAATAGGGCGTTCATGTACCATAAGACTGTTTGCATACGCATTAATAAACTGCGCCGTATTGATTTTTTTCTCTTCGGTAAAGTATAAATGCTCAAAGCTATCGTATAGTCCGCCTGCTTGTTTAGCCGAATCGAGTCGCCAAAACCCCTGCGCAAAGATACCAGTGACAGGTTTGACACATAAAGGCTGATGACCGTGCTTAGCAAGTAACGCCTCAAGCTCTGCCATATTATCGAAGCGCCACGCCTCAGCGACAGGAATATCGTACTGATGGCACTGCTGCATAAAGGCAAACTTATCATCTATCGTTTCTAACGCCGCTACACTTGTAGCACCAGTCAATAAACGAATGCCCGCCGCTTTAAACGCTGTACGGTGGGCCTCATAATCAATACTATTGCGACCAGTGAGCAGCACTTTTACGTTATGCTGCTGGGCGCGCTCCAAGACAAACTCCCAACGCGGCATCAATGGCTCAGCAGGTTCGAGCGTTATTTGACTACCGCTCTCTTCAGTATTTTTATAAGGCTCACGGTAAACAATATCCGCAAATTCGAAAATCTCAGGTCTATGATGGCGATGTGAGGCGATGACCGTGAGTGGTATGGCAGTTTTTGTTTTTAACGTTTGTAGACTTGCTAGCATATCACGCTGGCTGGCTTGTCCTTCTGCTACCCAAATGCCAGCTCCATATCTGCTATCGTTTCTTTTATCCATCATACTCTCAGCGCGTCCTTCATCGTTATGTTCGTAGATGCCGCTATTATATACAAATGCGCTACGTTATAAATGCTCTTGATAAAATAGGTTTAAAGATTATTAAATTGCCACTGTGCAAGCGGTTTCCACAAGGCGTTGACAAAACAGTCGATGACATCCATGCTACTATATGACAATAGTAACCATAAAAAACACCATGACATAATGAATGATTCAAAGGATAAATGATGAGCCAAAGCCAACCTCAACAACTGATTGCAGGTGCCAATGCGCCTCTGCCAACGGACAATATCAGCATCCGTATTTTAAGTCAAAATGCCATTGATTGCGCCGCTTATCGCCTGACCACTGATGGCAAGGTGCGCGGCGATGGCGACATGATATTTTATGGGCAGACGCGTAGCGATGATGGTAGCGTGAGTTTCCGTGGTCATGATAGCGATGGATTTTTTGATATTAATTTGCCAGTACAGCCTGCCAGCATTGAAAAAATAGCCCTCGCGTTTTCTAGTGCGCAGACGCTTGCGCAAGTTGGCGATGTTGATATTCAAGTCTTACAAGGCAGTCAAATACTGCTGACTTGTCAATTAAGCGCTACTGGTCGTAATGAAAAAGCCATTATTTTAGCGGAATGCTACCGTCGGCAGGGCAGTTGGAAGTTTCGTTTTATCGCGCAAGGTTTTGAAGGTGGTCTAAAGCCGTTGTCTGAGCACTTTGGTGTTGAGATTAGCGACGAAGCACCAACACAAAATCAGTCACAGAGTCAGGCTCAATCTATCAATACGCAAAAAGCGGGCAATGCCAGTCAAGTAAGCACGCCGCCACCGATTCCTACAAGTGCGGCTCCTACCAATAGCACAAGCCCTTCAATCAATCTAAGCAAAATCACCTTAACCAAAAACCAATCGAGCATCAATCTAAAAAAACGTGACGATTTTGGCAAAATCTCGGTTAACCTAAACTGGAACCAACGTCCAGACAACAGCCAGCAAGCGCCCAAAAAAGGCTTGTTAGGCGATTTGTTTAAGCAGCACAAAGCGGGCGGTATTGATCTTGATGTCGGTGCCATGATTCATCTAAAAAATGGCGAAAAAACGCTAATTCAAGCCTTAGGCAATCGCTTTGGCAATTTACAATCAGCGCCTTATGTATTGTTACGTGCTGATGATAGAACGGGGCAAATCAGCGGCGGGGAGTGGCTTGATATCAATGGTCAACAGTGGTCGCAGATTGAGGAGGTGTTTATCTTTGCATTCATTTATGAGGGCGTACCAAATTGGGCGCAAACCGATGGCGTTGTGACCATTCATGTACCCGATCAGCCGCCAATCGAAACCCGTTTAACGGAAGGTACGGGAAACTTGCCGATGTGTGCGATTGCACGTTTGGTCAATCAGCAAGGCAGTATCAATGTCGAGCGCATTAATCAATATTTCAAAGGTCATCAAGAGATGGACAAAGCCTTTAATTGGGGCTTTAGCTGGAAGCGTGGTAGTAAATAAAGAGTTTAATGTTATCATTTAAACCTTTATCTACACTAAAAAACCAGCCCAGCTATTTTAAATACCTGGGCTGGTTTTTATAAATGGCTTGTAGTCTTATAAGCCATGTGAGAGTCAATTACGCATGTGGCGTGATAGCAGGCATTAAGTCATGAAAAGTGCGCCCAGAAGCGGTCTCGCCGATCGCATGCATTTTCCATTCATTATTATGACGATAGACCTTTGCCATAATCATCGCCGTATGTCCGCC
>JARIAA010000273.1 GCA_029264635.1 Psychrobacter sp.
TGATGTCTTTAGACCCATTATTTTTATCGCTATGATCAGTGGCATCATCGTCAGTGGCATGAACATCAAGCTCAGCTTGTGCCAAAACGGCACGTGCATAACGTAGAGCTAAATGGGCAAGCGGATGACTTGGGTCTTTTGTGATTAAAAGTAGGGAGGTTTGGCTCATAAGTAGCGCTTCTTAATAAACAGTATCAATTTTTCTTGATAAAAATAAATGGTTATTCGTTTCGATAAATGCTAACAATTTTTGACATCACCAACTTTCACCATTTGCTTACCGATATTCTCCCCTTTAAATAGACCAATAAAGGCAGAAGGGATGTTCTCAAAACCTTCGATAAGGTTTTCTTTGTATATTATCTGCCCATCATTATACCACTCTGCAATTTGCTTTTTGGCCTCATCAAACTCAGCGCTAAAATCAAAAACTACAAAGCCCTCCATGCGCGCACTTTTTTTAATCAATTTGTGCATAGGGCGCGGGCCTGTTGGGGGGTTGTCCGCATTATATTCTGCAATTTGACCACAGATAGCCACGCGCCCGTGCCTATTCATATTAGCAAAGACAGCATCAAACAACTCCCCGCCAACATTATCAAAAAATACATCGACGCCGTCTGGGCAGGCTTCTTTTATTGCCACCTGCATATCGTCGGTCTGTTTATAGTCGATGCCTTTATCCAAACCCAACTCGTTTTCAAGATAGTTAATTTTTTTAGCTGAGCCTGCTATCCCAATCACTCTACCGCCTGTTATCTTCGCAATTTGTGACGCAATACTGCCAACCGACCCTGCCGCCCCTGACACTACCACAGTTTCGCCTTTTTTAGGCTGTCCAATTTTAAGCATACCAAAATAGGCGGCAAGCCCTGGTACCCCAAGCATACTCACTGCAGTAGAGATGGGTGCCAAATCAGGATCCACTTTTTCGATGTCCTCTACACTGACCGTTTGGTATTTTTGCCACGCAAAACGTCCATGGACGATATCACCAACGGCAAAATGCTCATCATTACTGTCAACAATCTGTGCGACACTTCTGCTGGTAATGGGCTGATTTAGCTCATACTTAGCGCCAGCCGCGTCGTCATCGCCTTTATCCATAAAGCCGCGCATACCAGGATCGACGGAGACATAAATATTTTTTATCAATACTTCGTTATCTTTGGGCGTTGGCATATCGATATCGTTGGTTTGAAAAGTATCCTCAGTTGGTACACCTAAGGGACGCTCAGCTAAGACGATCTCTTGATTTTGCTCTTTTATATCAGAATGAATCATTTTATTATCCTCATTTTTTATTGTAGCGTATTTGCCATTTCAAGTTATTATACTTGCTTATCAATCTAAGCCCGTTTTGCTTACAGGTAAGCCATTTATGCTACCATAATGATGAGTAAATCAGAGGGTACCAACGTTTCTAAAAGTAATTTTATGCTAACTATCATTACCAGGTATTGATACTCCTTATTACTATAGTGAGTTCAGTATAAAAACGATACAGCAGGACTGGAATGGATTTTTGCCGCCTTTGTCTGCTAGCGACAGCAAGCCAGAAAAATTTATTCCAGTCTTGTGTAAAAATATTACGTATCTGTTTTATTTAGAATTGACTATATAACTACCTCTTATTATGACCACCTCGCAACAAAAATCATAAACGTCATTAAGATTGTTATGTTCTAGTAGTCTCAATGTTTTATGCTGCACGGAGCTTTCATCATCATGTCATTATCTACTACACCTAGTAGTCCAAGTTATCAGCCTAGCCTTAAACAAATAAAGGCCTTACATACTGCAAGCGAGTTTGCCTATCAGATTTGGGAGAGCCGGACGACGTCTTGTCAGACGTTTTTACGCAGTTATCCTTTAAGTCAGACCTTGACGCGCCAGCAAATAGACGATTTGATTCAAGATTATACCTTGGATGATAATTATCAACTTGGTGATGAAGCGACAGTAATGAGAGGTCTGCGCAATCTGCGCAATCTTCTTATGATGCGCTGGATTTGGCAGGACGCGTTAGGACTGATTGAGCTTGAGCAATTGACGGATGAGCTCTCTGAGCTAGCTGATGGATGTATTTTATTTGCTAAGGGTTACACCTATCAGCAGCTGATTACGCAATACGGTAAACCAACTTTCATTGATGCCAAGGGGGTCAAGCATGATGATGATATGGCGATCATGGCGATGGGTAAGCTTGGGGCTCATGAGCTGAATTTATCGAGTGATATTGATTTGATTTTTGTTCATCGTGCGCGCGGCGAGACTGATGGCGATAAAGCAAAAGGTACGCGCAGTATTGATAATAAGCGGTTTATGTTACGCCTTGGTCAGGGCATCATTAAGCTCTTGGATAACTGTACAGCAGATGGTTTTGTGTTTCGTGTCGATATGAGGCTGCGACCATGGGGTGATGGTAGTGACTTGGCCATTCATCTATCGGCACTACAAAAGTATTTCGCCAACCATGGGCGGGCGTGGGAGCGCTTTGCTTGGCTCAAAGCACGCGTGGTCGGTCAGGTTACAGCCCCGTTTTATGATGAATTGCAGGCGCTTATCAAGCCATTTGTCTTTCGTTACTATGTGGACTATAGCGCTTTTTCAGCACTTAGAGAGATGAAATCGTTGATTCAAAACCAAGTCGCGCAGCGAGAAGATTTAGACAATATCAAGCTTGGTGCAGGCGGTATCCGTGATATTGAATTCATTGTCCAAGCGTTTCAGCTTATCTATGGTGGCAGGCATACGCAGCTGCAGGTCAAGTCATGTTTGCAAGCGATGGAGGCCTTGTGTAAGCTTGAATATCTCGAGCACACCACATACGAGCAGCTACAGAGCGCTTATCGATTTTTGCGCAGGCTTGAGCACGGCATTCAAGCGATTAACGATCAGCAGACCCAGCGCTTGCCGAGTGATGTTTACTGGCAGCATAATGTGGCGATTACCTTGGGCTTTGAAAGTTGGGATGCGCTGCTCATAACGCTAAATGCGCATCGAGACAATGTAAGTGTGCCCTTTGAGCGCATGGTCACCGAGCGGCAAGTACCAAATCAAGAAAACACCAGATTTGAACCTGCGGATCTTGATAAAAAAATCGCCCAGCTAAATACGATATTGACGGAGGAAAATCGCGCACGATTACAGGCGTTTTGGCAATCAAAAATGGTCGCCAATCTTAGCGATGAAGCAAAGACTCGTTTAAATAATGCTTATCCAGTCATTGTCCATGCTTTGCTGGCGCATCAAGAACAACAGCAACTGGCTAACAGTGCACTGCCACGCCTGATTACACTGCTGGAGGCGATATGTCGGCGCTCAATTTATTTGGTCATGATTGCCGAAAATCCAAATGCAACGGTTGAGCTGATTCCAATGTTATCTGCCAGTCCTTGGATTGCCAATGAGTTGGCACGTTATCCTGTATTACTCGATACCTTTTTGCAGCAGCGCTATCGTCATCTGCCGGATAAAATAGAGCTACATGATATTTTGCGTCAACGACTCTTGCGCGTGGAGCCCGATGATGAAGAGGAGCTGCTGAGCGTTTTGAGGCTGTTTAAAAAGAACCAAGTATTGGCAGTTGCAGCCAGTGACGTCTTGGCTGAAAGACCCATTATGAAAGTCTCTGATTCTTTGACCTATATTGCAGCCGTCGTGCTAGAAGCTGCCCTTGAGCGGGCTTTTGCAGAATTGGTCAAGCGCTATGGCTATCCTATTGCCCAAAACGGCGATCCAGTCACCGAAGCGGATTGTGGTTTTGCTATTATCGGTTATGGTAAGCTTGGTGGGCTCGAGCTGTCTTATTCATCCGATTTAGATTTGGTGTTTTTGCATAAGATAAAAGAGCAGGGTATGACGACTGGGGAGAAATCCGTAAGCGGCATGAAGTTCGCTGCCCGTCTTGCTCAAAAGCTGATGACCTATCTTAATACCCAAACGCGTGATGGGCGAGCGTATGAGATTGATATGCATTTGCGACATTCGGGTAACGCTGGCATGATGGTCGTTTCTTGCCATGCTTTTGAGACTTACCAGCGCGAAAAAGCATGGTCTTGGGAGCATCAAGCATTGGTTCGGGCGCGGGCGATATGTGGTGATAAGCGCGTGACAGCGCTTTTTTGTGATATTCGCCGTACTGTTTTGGCACTGCCTCGTACGCTTGATGAAGTACGTACAGAAGTTACTAGCATGCGCATCAAAATGCAAAAACATTTGGGCACTAGTCAATGGCAGCAAGCAGGCAAATTCCACCTCAAACAAGATGCAGGCGGTATCATCGATATCGAGTTTTTAGCCCAATTTGCTGTGCTGGCTTATTCCCATGAATATCCAAGTCTGACGAAGTGGAGTGATAATGTACGGATTTTTGCAGAAGTGGCCGCGCTTGGTATTTGGCAGGAGCAAACTTGTCAAAACTTAACGGATGCCTATTTGCGTATTCGAGCAGCGACTCACCAATTAGCGCTCGCTGAACAGTCATTACTGGTCGATGAGTCTCTTTGGATAGAGACGCGAACGTTAGTACAAAACCAATGGCAGCACCTTATGGGTGTCGAGCCTAGAGAGTAAAGAGCAGTAGTATAAAAACCTTACAAGTATCAATAAAATTCATTCAATGCCCAATTAAAAGATTGCATTTACTGGCATCTCGGATGATATAATCATTGGCATATTGATACAGATGTAGTATAAATCTGCTGCTTTAGCCTAGCTATTCACTTAACACTCAACAAATCAGTTAGACGTCTGCGCTAACATAAGGATTATTGCATGAACATGGCAACACAAGAAGGCAAGCTTTGGATGAACGGTGAAATCATAAATCAACCCGATGCTAAAGTCCATGTGCTTACGCACAGTCTGCACTATGGTATTGCCGTGTTTGAAGGGGTACGTGCGTATCAAACTGCTGATAAACGTACTGCTGTTTTTCGTCTAAAAGATCATACTGAGCGCTTATTAGGTTCTGCAAAAATCTTTCAATTGGAAGTGCCGTTTGATGCCGCGACCTTAGAGCAAGCGCACAAAGAGGTGGTTAAACAAAATAATTTGGCAGAAGCTTATATTCGTCCACTTATCTGGGTTGGTGCTGAAAAACTAGGATTGTCTGCGCATAATAACAGTGTGAACGCCATGGTTGCGGCATGGCATTGGGGCGCCTACCTTGGAGAAGAAGGCATCCAAAAAGGTATTCGTGTAAAAACCTCGTCTTATACCCATCATTTGCCCAACGTCACTATGTGTAAAGCCAAAGCGGCTAGTAATTACCCTGTATCTATTATGGCGAACCGAGAAGTTACTCGTAACGGTTACGACGAGGCGATATTGATGGACTCTCAAGGCTACGTTTGCCAAGGATCGGGCGAAAATTTGTTTTTGGTCAAAAATGGCGAGCTACATACCCCAGATTTAGCAGGTGGAGCCCTTGACGGTATTACCCGTCGTACGATTATCCAATTCGCAGCTGATTTGGGGATTAAGGTTACTGAGCGCCGTATTACCCGTGATGAGTTTTATCTGGCGGATGAGATATTTATGACAGGCACCGCGGCCGAAGTCACGCCTATTCGTGAATATGATGATCGCAAAATTGGTAATGGCGGACGCGGCGAGCTGACTGAAAAGCTGCAAACGTTGTACTTTGATGTAGTGCATGGACGCAATGAGCAGTATATGGACTGGCTCGACTTTATTGATTAATATTATTTTGTGAGCTGATTCAGTGTGCTTTGGTAAAAAAGCTAGGACTTTAAAGGGTGCTAGCTTTTTTTATGCTAAGATACTGAGCATCATATTATGATCCTAACTGAGGTGAGCTGTCTTTATGAGTAAACATTCTGTAGTCAATGATAATAATAACATCAAACAAATTATTTGTATTAAATGGGGTACCAAGTACGGCGCGCATTATGCCAATAAACTATATGGCATGGTGTCTCGCAATATTACGCCGCCGTTTCGCTTTGTCTGTTTTACCGACGATACCACCGATGTGCGTCCCGAAATCGAGTGCCAAGAGTTGCCACCTTTAGATGTCACTATGCCAACCAATACGTTAGGTAAATGGCCAAAGTCCCGTCTTTGGGGTGAAAAGCTAGGCGATCTTACTGGTACGGTATTGTTTTTAGATTTGGATGTGGTGATTGTCGATAGTTTGGATCCCTTTTTTGAATACGGCAAGCCTGAGGATGTGGTGCTGTCATACAACCCAAGCAATCCGTTAGAAAAGCTGGGTCAGACCTCATGTTTTAGATTTCAAGTAGGTGCGCTGTTCTCTCTTCAAGAAAAGTTTAAAGCCGATCCTCAAGGTATCGCGGACAAGTATCGTTTTGAGCAGCGCTTTGTCACTCGTAATGTACCAGGCGGCGTTAAAATATTCCCAAAGGCGTGGGTCGCGCATTTTAGACGTAAATGTCGCCAGCCATTTCCGCTAAATTATGTAAAGCCGCCTAAAATACCTAAAGGAGCACGAATCGTCATTTTCCCTGGTGGGTTGTATCCTACCAATGCCATTGAAGGCAGGTATGACAAAAAGTCTGCTAACAATGCAAAAGATCATTTAAAAAGACTCAAAGAACCTAAGAATTTAAAACATCCTTTACGTCATTTGCGTCACTTTATATTGCCAGTCGATTGGGTAGAAGAGCACTGGAAAGAATAACCTCCAATATTTAGCAGGTAAACATATGAAAAATACTGATGTCATTAAAGTTTTTGTAGGCTGTGATCCGAACAATTCTGATTTAGAGCAGATGATGGTATTGGATTATAGTATTCATAAGCATACAAAGGTGCCTGTAGAGATTGTATGGATGCAATTGTCACATGACCCAAAAAGTTTTTGGTATTCAAACCCTGAAACAGGTGAGGGCTGGAACACCACCAAATGGGCAACGCCTTTTTCAGGGTTTCGCTGGGCAATTCCAGAGTATTGCGGCTTTGAGGGGCGCGCCATCTATATGGATGCAGATATGGTCGTTCTTAGCGATCTAGCAGAGTTATGGGAGCATCCTATCAATGGCGAGTCTATCGTAGCGGCAAAAACAAAAGCAGATATGACTCGTTTATGTACCTGCGTTTGGGATTGCCATCAAGCAGAAGGCACACTTTTACCGCTTGAAGAGCTAAGAGCCGATGCTGACAGTCATAAAAAAATGATGCATTTAATCAAAAAGGAGCCGCAGCTTATTGAACCTTATCAAGGCAGCTATAACTGTGTCGATGGTGAAGATTTGCCAATAGAAGACATCAAGATTCTACACTACTCAGATATGGGTACTCAGTTTAGTCATAAGTATTCACTGCCAAGACTTGAAAAAGAAGGGACTAAACATTGGTTTGATGGTAAAATAATGGCGCATCCCAGACCAGAGCTTAGTGAGCTTTTTGATCAATATTATCAAGAAGCATTAGAAGCAGGTCATAAGTTGGATGATTATCGAGTCTCACCTTTTGGCCACTTTCCTAAAAAAAGTCATAAACGTTATAGAGGTAACAAAGTTACGCGGCCCAAAACTTTGACAACCGTGCTGTCACGACTCTTAAACCGTTAGAAAAGTGATGATTGTTCAATGCAATGTACCATTTAGTATCAATGTATCAAGATATCAGTAACTTTATATTGGCAGTATATGAGTATCTTGATACATCAATAGGTTAATTTTCATGAATCAAAATAGTAAAATAGCTGTACTGGTTATCAGCTGTCTACAAGGGGGTGGGGCAGAACGTGTGGTACTTACGTTAGGACAAGGATTTCACGATTTAGGTTACGAGGTACACATATTAAAGTTTAAGCCCTTGATGGAGTATGAGCGCAATCCCAACCTTAACTATCATCTGCTTAGATACAAGCCCTATAAACTCATATTGGGAGAACAACGTCGCAATAAAATATTTGCGCGTGCGGTCGATAAGTATATCTTAAATAACATTGGCAAACCTGACATCATTTTATCTAACCTTGAGCGCGCTGACAAAGTGCTTAGCCATAGTAATCTTGCCAATATCGTTTACGTCATTCACAACACGCTATCGTTATCGAATAAATTTGGTCAAGCAAAAGAGGCAGATAAGTTAAAATCAGAGCTGATTGAGATATATTCTAAGCATCCTTGTGTTTGTGTGAGTCATGGTGTTAAAGAAGATTTTATCAAGAATATCGGTAGAGTCAGCGCAATGACAGCTATCCACAATCCGATTGATAGAGACAATATTCAGCATCTGGCGGAAGCTTTTGTCCCTGACTATCAACATTATATTATTCATGTTGGTAGCTTTAAGCGAGCTAAGCGTCATGATGTACTGCTCAAAGCTTACGCGCAAACTGATCAATCTATGCCGTTGTTGCTCCTAGGTCAGGGTAAGTTTAAAAAAGAGATGCAGCGACTGGCTATCGAGCTCAACATACAAGATAAAGTTGTGTTTTTAGGCTTTCGTGAAAATCCTTTCCCCTTTATTAAGCACGCACAATTCAAAGTACTCACTTCCGACTGGGAAGGGTTTGCGTTAGTCATCGCAGAGGCTTTAGCATTAGGTACGCCCGTTATCAGCACAGACTGCCCGTCTGGACCAAGTGAGCTTTTACCGCAAAAAAACCTCATGCCAATGGATGATGTGGCTGCTATCGCCAGTAAACTAAGTCAGGCGATGAAAGATCCACAGCAGTTCTGTGCGCCATTTGATGAAGCACTACTGCCAGTTGGCATTGCTAAAAAGTATATTGAGTTTGCCCAAGAGGTTTCTTAGTCTAATCAAATCGACGGACATTTTTCAGCCATTCTAGTCGATTCAGGTTGATAGCTAATTCTTTAATTATGAGTTTTCAAAGAATTAGCGAAAAATTTCAATTTTCTTGTGTATACCTCTAATTAGAAGATGAGTATTCTATAAACTCAAATAATTAATTTATAATATAAAACCATGTGTTTTTCAAATTTTCTTCGGAATATTGCTGCGAAGAAACGATGGCATTTTCACTCATATTGCTATAGATATCATTTTCACTTATTAAAAACTCTAACTTTTCAACAAATTTTTCTATATTACCTTCCTCAACTAGGTAGCCGTTATACCCATCTTTTATAATTGATCTTGGCCCAACTCTTACATCATAAGCAATAATTGGTGTACCTTGAGTGATAGCTTCTAAAAGAACCATGGGCAAAGCCTCTCTTAGAGAAGTCATAACAAATAACTTAGATTTTCTTATTTCTTCAACCGTCTCATCATTAGAAAGAGAACCTGTAAAAATTATAGAATGACTAATATTTAAAGCTTCTGCTAGTTGGATCAGCTTTTCTTTTTCCTCTCCATCTCCCACTATTTTGAGCATGTAGTCTTGATTATTAACTATAAATTTTTCCCATATTAATAATAATCTATCAAAACCTTTTCCTGAGGTTAGTCTTCCTACAGTTATAATTTGCTTTTTTCTCTTTGTGTTTTTTATATCTCTTTTATTTATTATAAAGTTAGGCACAGTTAAGCACTCTGTATTCTGGTTATAGCCTAATAAATTGCTCTCTACTTCGTTTTTAAGTTCTTCGGTAAGTAAAAGTAAGTAGTTTATTCTATTATATTGATATCTAATATCTTTTAAATATCCTTTAATTGTAGTGTGATCACAATGAAACTGAGCGATTAGTTTATTGTTTTCCTTTGAATATTTATTGACTAATTTAGTATGATCATTCCTAGTTGAAATTATTACGCTATTTTCAATATTGCTAATAAATTTAATAAATTTATTAGCAACTTTTTTTTGTAAATAATATTTGGAATAAAAATCTTTTCTAAAATCTTTGAAATTGAGATTTTTTAATCTTTTTTTAAGTGAAATATGTTTTTCTGGTAATTGGTCTGATAAATAAGTTATCTCTACTTTATCATCTAAATAGTAAGCAACTTCTTCAAAAAAATGAGTGCATAATATTTCTACATCGTAATTCATTGTAATAAATAAATTAGATAAATTACAAATCATTTTCTGTGTTCCGCCATGATTTAATTTCTTGCAAGTGATATATATTTTCTTCATAGATTTTTTCTTCATTATTTTTTAGGTTTAATGATAGATTTTTTTATCTATTGAAAAGATCAGTCTTAGATTAAAAGGAATTAAAGAGTTAAAACTGACTTTTAGATAAAAATACGCTTACGTAACAAGAATAAAGTTCATGGAAACTTTTATTCCTCCCACCATATAGAGCGCTCGCTTTTATGTAAGTCGCGCATTGTAGTAAAAGCATTACTATTATTATCTATAGGGGTTTGTAGTCTATTAAAAACCGA
>JARIAA010000279.1 GCA_029264635.1 Psychrobacter sp.
TGACTCAGCTTTGATAGCGTTAGTAAAACAAAAATATTCCCTATACCCTCATTAAAGCGTTATGATCGCTCTTTTTCTGTCTTAGTACTGAATGACTCCAAGCCAATCCAAGTAGAGAGAATAATGACCCGACGCGACCTGATAACCTTTTTTGCTTTATCCTTTATGTGGTCACTCTCCTTTATATTTTACCGAGTAGGCGTGCCTGAATTTGGCTCAATAAGCTTTGCCAGCCTCCGCGTGTTATTTGCTGGAATCACCATGTTGGTTTTTGTCCTCTTTAATTCAGAAAATCGCCGAGGTATTCGCGAAAGATGGAAGCTACTTACCATAGTGGGGCTGTTCTCAACCGCCATCCCCTTTGTACTATTTTCCTTTTCAGCGCAGTCTGTAAACGCTGGCGTATTAGCCGTATTAAATGCCTCTGTCCCGATGATGAGCGGTTTTATTGCCAGTACTTTTTTTAATGACAAGCTAGCAAAGAAGCAAATTCTCGGCTTAGTGATTGGAGTTATTGGTGTCTTTATCTTGATGAGTGAGAATTTCTTTGCTGAACAAGAACAGGCATTAGATTTAAGTAAAGCCTTGCTACCGATGGGTTACGCCTTATTAGGCTGTGTCGGCTATGCTACTGGTGCCAATATTACTAGGAATTATTTGGACGATCTCGCGCCTATTCCGATCACCGCAGGCTCGATCATTATTGCCAGCGTAGTCATGCTACCCATTGGTTTATACGAGTTCCCTTATGGCAAGAGTATTAGTCTGCAAGCTTGGGGTTCGGTAATTTGTATTGGGGTATTCTCAACGGCAATCGCGCTTATTTTTATGAATCAATTAATTAAGAATATTGGTCCCATGCGTGCTACCAGTATTACGCTAGTGATTCCCATCTTTGCTATATTTTTTGGTTATATATTGCTTGATGAGGCGTTAGATATCTTTGCTATTGTGGGCTCAGTGGTAATATTATTTGGGACTTACTTATCTCTGAATTTATCTTTGAAGGGATTGGTAAAAGCTAAGTAGCTGTACTAAAGTCAAAACAATAAAAAGCCCAATCTTTAAAGATCGAGCTTTTTATTTATAGAAAATAATTATTCAAACCATTATTTAACGTACATTGTTACCATAAGTGATAATAGGCTTGTCTAAGCGATAGTTTGCAGCGGCGCTCTTAGCACCCATAGTAGCGGCGATAAAGGTTAAGATTGCACTGATTAACCAAAATAGACCAGTATATAGAGCAGCTTTACGAGCCACATCTTCTGCTTGTTGTAAGTTCTGATCTACAGTCTGCTGAGCTTGAGCGATATATTGCTCAGTCTGAGTTTTATACTCATTGAATGACTGTGATACTTCGTTACGTACTTCCATCGCTTGGGCTTCAGTTAGACCTTGTTGCTGTAGACGATTGATAATCTCAGGACCTTGTAGCATTTGCTCGATTGATGCCATGCGCTGTTTTGCATAATCATCAATGTTGCGCCAAGTATCTAAATCAGTGAAGTCCATATCAGCAACATCACTCTTAGTGCTATTAACCATCTCTTCAACTACATTGGTAGTCGCAGCGATTTGTTGTTGGTTCAAACCTTGAGTGTTCTTAGCAACCATAGCTTCGATATCTTCGCGGCTAATGTTACCTGATACGGTTTGATAAACTTCTTGTGCTTTTTGCTGAACCGTACTGCTTTGAGCCGCTGTACCTGCTGCGGTCGCACCTGCTGCGGCGACACCGCCCGCGGTTCTAGCTACCGTACTTACTGTGCTACCTACTGCATTACCAGCAGTGGCTAAGATGCCAGTGGCACTACTTAGCGTAAAAAAGGTGGTTAGTAAAACAATTAAAGCTGCGGTTAACATACCTGTTAAGCTGGCATCTTTTGGATCAATATCAGTACCATCACCAAATAAAACTTCAGGTGCTGAGAATTTGATAGCAAAATAACCGGCTACAAAAGCGCTGACGAGTGCGGTAATAGCAGCATAGATACCGCCTGCAATGCTAGTTCCTTTTAAGTCAAACGGTAAAAATGAGCTTAAAATAAGAGCAATAGCGATCATAGCCATTACTACAATAAGTCCCATAATTAACCCGGCAATAACACCACGCCATGAAGGGCGGCGCTGTGGCGAATAAGTAGGTGTCATAATCATTCCTTATAAAAATTTTTGATTAAATATTCGTATAATTATCTTATTCATGAACAGTTGCTGATAAAGTCAGGAATAATAAACCAAACTTATACGCAGGCAACTGCTAATGATGAATATAGGGCAAGCATAAGGAAAAAGGCTAAGCATTGATAATGCTATTAGGTAGAAAATAGCTATCATCCTGTATACAAATGTTATTGTATGTCACAGAATCAAGGCAGTGTAAGCTTGTGTAAGACTTATAGGAGGGTTGTTAAGTTATTCATATTAATACTAATATTGCTTTTATTTGTAGTAATGAATGAAATTTGGATCAAAAAAAACCCAGTTAAGTCATTACAACTTAACTGGGCTCTCGTACTTCATTTACTAGTCTTATCTTTTATTTAGAAAAGGGCTAATCAATGACGCCAAAGAGTGGCGTCCCCAGGGGGAGTCGAACCCCCGTTACCGCCGTGAAAGGGCGGTGTCCTAGGCCTCTAGACGATGGGGACGCATAGAGTGTCGTAGCTATAAAACTACAACGGTACTTCACAATATCAGAGTGCATATTTATAAATAAATAGCCTTGCCTAGGTGCTGATACTGCATCTCAACAAAATTTATTATGGTAAAGCTGATAATAAATAGATGGTGGAGCTAAACGGAGTCGAACCGTTGACCCCTTGCATGCCATGCAAGTGCTCTACCAACTGAGCTATAGCCCCTCGCTAAGAGTGTTCGTATTTTAGGTAAGAGCAGCAGTGTTGTCAACTGCTATTTTAAAAAATTATTAATAAAAGAATCAAAAGGCTTCGTTTTGGCTAAAAGCATTCTAATTTAACGGTATGCACCTAGGTGACCTATAGTCAGTCAAATATAAAAACAGTAGTGTTCTGCTAGGATAAACTTCTCTTGCTTATTATAAAGTTTTTTATTAAAAGCTTAACTATTCTATTAACAAAAAGTAAATCGAAAGACTTCTACAATGGTCATCCGATTTACTTTGTACTATAGGCTTTTTACTGTTAATGAAAAACTATTCCGCTGCCAAAAAATCAGGCAAATCCGCGGCTGTTTTCTCAAGTTTCTTTAGTTTTTTCTTACCCAAGCCGCCAAGTATATCGACCGCGTGACGCAAGCGTATTAGGGTCATATCCGCGCCAATAATCCACATGGAGTTCATAACTGGTGTCGATGACGTGCTACCAGCGATAGCGATGAAGAACGGGGCAATAAAGTCGCGCATCTTAATATCAAGAGCAGCAGACAAACCTTTAATGGTGGCGTAAATGTTTGCTTCGGACCAAACGGGTAAGTTTTCTAGTTGCCAGATAGTCAGCTGCAAAATCTCCATAATTTGCTCATCTGAAAGCGACTTATGATTAAAGTCTTCCGCTTTAATCTGAGGAAGATTTTGAAAATAAAAGGCGCCCCAATTCACCGCGTCAGAAAGTAGCTCAATACGTGGCTGGATAGCGGCGGCAATGGCGGTGAGTTTATCGCTGTTACTTGCCCAATCAAGAATTTTGTTTTTTAATGCTTCAGGGGTGAGCGCGCGGAGCCACTCAGCGTTTAACCAGTAGAGCTTTTCGATATCAAAGATAGGCCCGCCAAGTGAGACGCGCTGAATGTCAAAGCTTGCGATCATTTCTTCTAAAGTGAACTTCTCAGCGTCGTTAGGCATCGAGTAGCCCATGCGACCTAGATAGTTGAGCAATGCTTCGGGTAGCACGCCTGCATCACGGTAATAGGTGATGGAGGTTGGGTTTTTACGCTTAGACAATTTTGATTTATCTGGGTTACGCAGTAGCGGCATGTGGCAAAGAACGGGCATCTCCCAACCAAAATACTCATACAGCAGCTGATGCTTGGGCGCTGAGTTCAGCCACTCTTCACCGCGCATCACGTGACTGATGTTCATCAGATGGTCGTCGACGACATTGGCAAGATGATAGGTTGGCATGCCGTCAGTTTTTAGCAGGACTTGCATATCAACTTGTGCCCAAGGAATCTCAACCGTACCGCGTAGCATATCTTGAACTTGGCAGACGCCTTCGGTTGGTACGCGCATACGAATGACGTGTGGTTTACCCTCACTGACCAGTTGCGCCGTTTTCTCAGGTGCCAAATGCGCGCAGCGACCATCGTAGCGTGGCGTCTCGCCATTGGCCATTTGTTCAGCGCGCATGACATCAAGCTCTTCGCTGGTACAAAAACAGCGAAACGCATGATCGCTATCTAAGAGCTTATCGGCGTGTTCTTTATAAATATCACCACGCTCGCTTTGGCGATAAGGGGCATGCGGGCCACCGACGTCTGGGCCCTCACTCCAGTCAAGACCGACCCAATGCAGCGCGTCCAAAATCATTTGCTCAGATTGTTCTGTTGAGCGGGTTTGGTCAGTGTCTTCAATACGCAAAATAAATTCGCCACCATGGGCTTTGGCAAAGGCTAAGTTAAATAGGGCAATATAAGCGGTACCCACATGCGGAAAACCAGTTGGAGAGGGCGCAATTCGAGTGCGGACAGGGCGAGTATTGGCATTTATATGAGCGGTGGTTTGATTCATCTTAGTCTCAAAATATAGTCAAGGTTAAGGAGGGATAAGTTAAAGACGCCTTTATGGAGCAATATGGCGTAAAATATAGTGCTAGTATAGCAGGGATGTAGAATATTTTTTTCGAAAAGGCCTTCTAGCGCTTGACTACAGATATATCCTTGCGATAATAACGCTACACAAGTCATAACTTGTTTATTTTCATCTAATTACTGGCCAGATTGGTCGTCATCTATTGAGTCGTTTGTGTCCTTATCGAAATCGAAGCCAAAACCTGATCAACAACCTGAGTCAGATTCTAATACCAGCCTGTCTTCTAGTACGGAGATTGGGATGAATATCTCTGTTCAACACGCTAAGCCAGACAATACGATATCAGATGAGCTGAGTTTTGTGCATGATGCGGTGCTTTTGCAAGAGACCGTCGCGGCGGTATTGGGTATCAAATGTTTACCTAAGCAAAAAAATGGTATGGAGGCTGAGAATAGCTTACAAGTAAGCGGTATTTACGTTGATGCAACCTTTGGGCGAGGTGGTCATAGCCGACTATTATTAAGTCAGCTTGCTGCTGATGCACAGTTGATTGTTTTTGACAAAGACCCGACAGCGATTGCCGTTGCTCAAGAGCTGGCAAGTACCGACAGCCGCGTGCATGTGGTTCATGATAGCTTTGCAACTTTGACGGACAGTCTGGCGGCCATGGGTATTACGCAAGTTGACGGTTTAATGGCAGATTTGGGCATCTCATCACCGCAGATTGATGATGGTAGTCGTGGTTTTAGTTTTATGCGCGATGGTGCGGTTGATATTCGCATGGATACCAGTCGCGGTCAGTCGGTTGCCGAATGGCTTGAGCAGGTCGATGATGAGACTTTGGCTAATGTGCTTTATGAGTTTGGTGAAGAGCGCCACAGTCGCCGCATTGCGCGCGCCATCAAGCAGATGGATAGCTATCAGTCAACGCTTGAGCTGGCAGACGTCATCAAAGCTGCCCATCCAAACTGGCAACGCGGCAAGCATCCTGCAACCCAGAGTTTTCAAGCCATGCGCATTTTTATTAATAATGAGCTTGGCGACGTTGATGATTTTTTAGAGCAAAGTATCCCGATTTTAAAAGCAGGTGGTGAGCTTGCTGTAATCAGCTTCCATTCATTAGAAGATCGACGGATTAAGCAGTTTTTGCAGCGTCATAGTAAGGGGCAGTATCCAGAGGACGAGAGCTTGCCAATGCCGCCTAAGCGTCCGCGCTATTTTAGTAAACCCAAACGTATCGGCCCAAGTAAAGCTGAGGTCAACCGTAATCCACGTTCGCGCAGCGCCTGGCTACGCGTTGCCACTCGTACGGATACTGGTTATCAACAGATCGTAGAGCAATAAAGCACATACGGGGCGTATTTAGTGTTTTTATACGAAATATGCCAATAAGTACGCTGCTGTTAAAAACCTGTAAATATTATCTGCTAGGCTCACCCATTGCGTCTTTATTCAGCTATATTAGCGCCTGAATAAATTATTTGATTTGGGACTGATGTTATTATTCAGTCGAACCCGATAAAAACAGGTCAGCTTCATTTAAGATTGCCTGCATTTAAAGTTATATCGCGTGTTTGGTTTTATTGTTTTATTGTTTTATTTTTTATTAATGGTACTGATAAGTGATGAGATTTTTATCACTATAAGACAGCAACCACCTTCTATTTACAGTTAAGTTCAATTTTTGAGATCGTCATGGCAATATCTGACAAACCTGCAAGCCGCCGCACCGCTGCGCCCAATACCACCGATGTTGGTGAGCTATTTGTGCGTCGATTTAGTGTCGTCAATATTTATGTGGTCGTGTTATTGCTATTAGCAGGTGCCATTGTATGGAGCGGTGTCAAAACTGCCGAAGACGTTCAGCAATATCATCAGGATTATAAGACCTTGCAAGACATGAAAAAACAAGAGCGTAAGCTAAAAGTTGAACATCAGCGTTTGTTGATTGAGCAGCAGACCTTTAGTGCGACGCCGCAAATTGCCAGCCGTGCTGTCGCTGAGCTTGGCATGTATTCGCCAACGCTTAAAGACAAGCTGATTATCCAGCCAGGCGTATCTAGCCCTATTGCCGCCGCTGCGTCCATGCCTTCTGCTGAAGTAGTGGAGGAGGCTCAATGAGTGATAAAAAATCAACAGAGACTAATAAAGGCTCAGTAAAAAGTAGCAGTAAAAAAGCCGCCAGTGGTAAAGTGATTAAACCTTTACGCCGCGCCAGTACTGTTAAATCTGACAGCAAAACCTCTAATACTAAATCTAACAATCGCCCTAATAAGCTACTTGGTCGCCTAAAAAAGAGTGACACTCAGGGCGCGTATACCAGTGTCAAAAATCGTAGAAAAGCCATTTTTAATAAGGCTTCTGGCGCGTCATCGCGCGGCGGGTTTGAGGATGACAAAAACCGCTTTCGTACTATCTGGGCAATTGCACTGGTCATATTGGGCCTGCTTATCGCCCGTGCCTATTATTTGCAAGTTGCTAATGCCCAATTTTATCAAGACAAAGGTGATGAGCTCATTACTAGCGTGCGCACGCAAACATCCTATCGCGGTATGATTACCGATCGTAATGATTTACCGCTTGCGGTCAGTGCGCCGCTTGCGACCGTGTCTTTTAGCCCGCACGACTATGCGCAAGAATACTACGAGCTTAAACGCGTCTATGCTGAGAATCCTAATCAGCCGCAGTTGCAAGCGCGTATGCAAAAACGCTTAGCCAATATGGATCTGACTCGCCTAGCCGCTGCCGCCAATATCCCGGTGGGTGAGCTGCAAAAAGCCACGGCTATCGATGATGATATTGACGTTACCGATGATGAAGCCGTCAAAGCGGCTCTGCCATCGGGAGCAGGCTCACATTATTTGCCACTGCTTAATAAAGTCACCCCTGAGATTGCTCAAAGTGTCAGCTCACTTGATTTTCCTGGGGTTTACGAGAAAAACTTCTTTCAGCGTTATTATCCGCAGCCGCAGCCCAACTCGCAATTACTTGGGTTTATGGGACAAAATGCGAACGATTCTGAGGGTGGCTATGAGGGACGCGCAGGTATCGAGCGTCAGTATGAGAAAACTTTAGCTGGTGACGACGGTAAAGTCTTGGTATTAAAAGATGCCAAGCAAAACAGTTTAAGAGAAATCAAGCAGCTTGAACCAGAGATACCAGGCAAAGATGTTGCGTTGACGATCGATTCGCGCTTGTAGTATTTGCTCTATAAAGAGCTTGAAAAAGCAGGACGCCTGCAGCAAGCACGCTGGTCGACAGGTATGGTAGTCGATGTACAAACGGGTGAAGTGCTGGCGCTGTCGACGTGGCCCTCGTTTAACTCAAACAATCTCAATGAGATGACGGGCGAAAATCAGCGCAACCGTGCGCTTCTTGACGTCTTTGAGCCAGGCTCTGTGATGAAGCCGTTTACTGTGGCTGCCGCATTAGACTCTGGCAAATATACCGCCAACTCTTTGATTGATACCAACCCTGGCTCTATTCGAGTGCAGGGTTATACCATCCGCGACCATAATAACTTGGGCAATATCAATTTTGCGACTTTATTACAAAAATCAAGTAACGTAGCCTCGACCAAAATTGCTTTGTCACTGCCGCCTGACGCTATTACGAACATGCAGCATAAGTTTGGCTTTGGTGCAAAAACCCCATTACAATTCCCAGGTGAAGGCAGTGGATTGGTCACTACGCCACAAGAAAAAGAATATTCACGTCGTGCAACGGTAAGTTATGGCTATGGACTGCAAGTCACGCTTGCACAAGTTGCTCAAGCATATGCAGCATTGGCAGCAGGGGGTGTTATGCATCCATTAACGCTGACTAAGACCGATAAACCGCTGCCAAGTAAACGTATCATGGAGCATGAGCAAGCGATGTCGATCGTCAAGATGCTAGAGGCAGTGACAGAGCCAGGTGGTACGGCGAAAGCCGCTGCCATCGATGGCTACCGCGTGGCGGGTAAAACAGGGACATCGCGCCGAATTAATCCAAACGGCGGTTATTATACCGATCAGTACCGCAACGTTTTTGCAGGGATGGCCCCTGCCTCTAATCCAAAATTGGTGAGTGTCATTTTAATTGAAGATCCTCGCGGGCTGCATTATGCAGGTCTGACCGCGGCTCCTGTATTTCATAATGTGATGAAAGAGGCACTGCGCTTATATAATGTGCCTTTGGATAGGCCATTACAGACTGAATAGTCTAAGAGTACTTATCATACTTGCGACCACCTATAAGTAATGAAAGACAAGGCTTAGCGATGGTTTGTAGATGTCCAACAGACTCTCACTTGATAATATTTAATTGTTTAACCGTCTAGGATTTGACCATGGCCACATCAGCACACGACGCCGTTACCTTACAGCAGCTTATGAGTACCAGTAACAGTGACGCGTTAAGGCTGCAGCTATCAAAGATGGTACAAGGCGCAGACAATTCAGACACGATAATACATACAGCTTTTCAAAAGCTGCGCCTCGATAGCCGTGAGGTTAATCTGAATGATGTGTTTGTCCTGCTCAAAAGTCACTCGCAACACTGCCCCAAAAGCCGTGATTACTTACTGCAAGCCTCTAAGCAAGCCGCATTTATGTTATCGGAGATAGATCCTGTTGCGCTGTTTGATAATACCAATATATCTTACGATAGCAATATCGAGCTTAAGGATACGCCATTAAACAACGCTCAATCGATAGCGCGAAAGCAGCCATCAACGTCTTTATCAGCTTTATCCTGTCCTATCCTTTATGTGCCCAATATCCGCGATTTTTTAGGCGATTTGATTCAAGCGCGCTTACAATATCAGCAGTCAGTGACTCTGCCAACGGTCGTTGCCGTGACGGGCACCAATGGTAAGACAACGATTAGTCAATTGGTCGCGCAGTTAGGACAGCTGGCTGGCATGAATAGCGCAGTCATGGGAACGGCAGGTAATGGCAAACTTGGCGCTCTAGTACAAGCCAGCCATACGACTGGTGACGCGCTCGCCGTACAGCAGTTTTTATATCAGATGGGTGAGCAACAGGCCGACTTACTAGCGCTTGAAGCTAGCTCGCATGGGCTTGATCAGCAGCGCTTGCAATGTGTACCAGTAAAAATTGCTATCTATACCAATTTGAGCCGCGATCATTTAGATTATCATGCGGATATGAGCGATTATGTCGCTGCCAAAGCAAGACTGTTCGATAAGGCGCATTTTCCAACCTTGACTCACGCTATCATCAATAAGGATGATGAATATGCCAAGGTTATGCTCGATACTGCTCAGGCAAGTGGTCTTATCGTATGGACGTATAGCTTAGTAGCGAGAAGTAGCGCCACTTTTGTCGCCGACAATATTGATCCAAGTCTACAAGGCGTTGATATTACCTTGCGCAGTGAGTTTGGCGATATCAATATCGTAAGCCCGTTACTAGGGCGTTTTAATGTGGCGAATCTACTGGCGGCGATGGCAGCGGCAGTAGCACTAGGCATCAGTTTGCAAAGTATTGCCAATTTAGTCCCTCAATTGCAGGGTGCTATCGGACGTATGCAGCGCGTACCGTCAAATGATGGCTGCTTTATCGTGGACTACGCCCATACCCCCGATGCTTTAACACAAGTATTAAATAGTTTAAAAACCCACTGTGATGGGCAGTTATGGGCGGTGTTTGGTTGTGGTGGTGATCGTGATGCAGGCAAGCGTCCGCTGATGGCGCAAGCAGGATTATTGGGTGCAGATCAAGTTGTATTGACCGCAGACAATCCGCGCACAGAAGATCCGACTGTCATTTTGCAAGACATGCAGGTAGGTATGAGTGATGAGCAGTATCAGCGTGCTCATATCGAGCCTGCGCGCCAAAAAGCGATCGATTATGCGGTGACTCATGCTAATACCAACGATATCGTGGTGATCGCTGGCAAAGGTCATGAAACCTATCAAGAGATTAATGGCGTACGTTATGATTTTGACGACAGCATTATCTTACAGCAGGCATTAAAGCAGGCCAAACGCATATAAAGTCAGCTTTATTTGTGCCCAAACATCGCCATCTAACAACACAGCATTTGCATCATTTATAACGACATAAAGTAGTCATCATACAAGGCAATCATTATGACAGCTGACAACAATAATACCATTCAGTCGCAAGGACTTTATGTTTGGCAAGCGGATAATTTGCTGGCGGCAACAGCGGCACTTGGCAGTCACTGGCAGGCTGCACAGGCCGCTACCGATATTGAGGTCACTAGCAACCGCATCACAACCGACACGCGCAGCATCAAAACGGGTGACATATTTTTAGCGCTAAGTGGCGATAATTTTGATGGTCACGATTATATTAATGTCGCTGCTAGTAAAGGGGCAGTCGCGGCGATTGTGTCGCAGCCGACGTCGACCAGCATTGCGCAGTTGGTGGTAAGTGATACTCGCCTAGCATTAGGGCAGCTTGCCGCTTATCGTCGCCAGCAGCATCCTGATTTGACTGTTATTGCTATTACTGGCTCTAGTGGCAAAACCACCTGTAAAGAGATGCTTGGTAGTATCTTTGGGCGTCTGGCACCTACTTTAATCACGCGCGGTAATTTAAATAACGATTTGGGCGTGCCCATGATGCTCCTTGAGCTCTCCGACCATCATCGTTATGCGATATTGGAGCTTGGCGCAAACCATATCGGCGAGATTGCTTATACGACTGAGCTTGTCCGTCCTGATGTCGCTTGTATCCTAAATATTGGCACAGCGCATTTAGGAGAATTTGGTAGCCGCGACGGTATTTGTCAGACCAAAGCAGAGATTTATCATACGTTAAATGATGATCAGTATGCCATTGTCCCTGACAAAGACGACTTTACCAACAAACTACGCCGCATTGCTGAGGCCCAAACCTCTCATGTGATCGGTTTTGGTAATACTGATGTGAGCGCCAGCCATCTAGACGTAGAGCCTGAGCGCAGTGAGTTTAAATTGCATATTGGCAATGAGGTTCACGATATTAATTTACCGCTTGCAGGTGAACATAATGTGAATAATGCCCTAGCTGCCGCGGCTTGCGCTTATGCATTAAATATCGCTATCAGCGATATCGTTATTGGACTTGAAAATGCTCGTCCTGCTAAAGGGCGTCTCAATACCCAGCTGTTAGGTATGCACAGGCTGATCGACGATACTTATAATGCCAATCCTCACTCTGTCCGTGCTGCTGCAAAGGTATTGGCGGCGCAAACAGGTACGCAAGTGATGGTACTGGGTGATATTGCCGAATTAGGCGAGGCAGCTGTCACTGAACATCAAAGCCTTGGGCGGACGATTGGGGCGATAGGTATCGATGTACTGCTATGCGTGGGCGAATATGCTGTGCACACCGTGGCAGGCGCAGAAGAAGTTAGTGCGATTAACGCGCATGCTTTTGATGATAAAGAAAGCCTGTTGCACTATTTGCAGCAGTTTTTGCAAGCGCAGCAAGCAAAACCTTGTACGGTATTGTTCAAGGGTTCTCGTTCCATGCAAATGGAAACGCTTATTGATGCGCTAGTCGAGGAGTAGGCGGTGTTAGTTTGGTTGTTTGAATGGCTTGGACAGTATTACACACCGTTTTTTGCGGTATCTTCATTGACACTACGGGCGCTCCTTGCAGTCATTACTGCGCTTAGTGTCAGCATGATTTTTGGTGGCCGCGTGATTCGGCATTTGCGTACGCTCAAATATGGGCAGGCGGTTCGTAATGATGGCCCGCAGACGCATCTGATAAAAACAGGCACGCCAACGATGGGTGGGGTGTTGATTTTGACCTCCATCGGGGTATCGACGCTACTGTGGGCGCGGCTCAGTAATCCTTATGTTTGGATTTTACTGATTGTGATGATTATCTTTGGCGCGGTAGGCTGGGCTGATGATTGGCTAAAAATCAAATACAAAAATCCCAAAGGCTTGATCGCCCGTAAAAAATACTTTTGGTTGTCTGTTGGCGCGCTGTTCGTTGGGGCTTCGCTGTATTATATTGCAACCTTACAGCCAAATATTGAGACAACGCGTGAGATGCAGGATTTATTGATTCCTATCTTTAAGAATTTAATGATTCCATTCTCAGCGGTTCCGTTTGGGATTGGCTTTATTATTTTTACGTATTTTGTCATCAATGGTGCCTCTAATGCGGTCAATTTGACAGACGGCTTAGATGGTTTGGCTATCTTGCCTGTCGTGCTGGTTGCCGCGGGTTTGGGGGCCATGGCTTATGTATCAGGCGATATTAGATTCTCCGAATATTTGCATGTGCCTTATATTGCTTACAACTCTGAGGTCATCATCGTTTGCGGCGCAATGATTGGAGCGGGTCTTGGATTTTTATGGTTCAACGCGCATCCTGCCCAAGTCTTTATGGGTGACGTAGGCGCGCTGGCACTTGGTGCGATGCTTGGTACGATTGCCGTTATGACACGCCAAGAGATTGCTTTTGCTATTATGGGCGGACTGTTCGTCGCTGAAGCGTTGTCAGTGATGTTACAAGTTGGCTCTTACAAGCTACGCAGAAAACGTATCTTTCGGATGGCGCCTTTGCATCACCATTTTGAAGAGATTGGCTGGAAAGAGACGCAAGTGGTTGTCCGTTTTTGGATTATTGCCATCGTCCTCGTGGTATTAGGTTTGATGACTTTGAAATTACGCTAGCTTATTATTTTAACCACTCCATTAAAAAGCCATCTCTAACCTATCGAGATGGCTTTTTTGTCAATGAATAACGGTTAATTTTGTCTGTAGTCCCTAAATTTTGTTAATATGCTCATCAAATGTGTATGACGAGATGCTTGTGTCCTTATTTACCTGTCCTATTTGCCACTCACCCCTACAGCCTGCTAAAGATACCTGGCGCTGTGACGGCAGCCTGCACCCTAAACAAACCTCGCATCCCTTTGACGTCGCCAAACAAGGTTATGTTAATCTATTGCCTGTACAACAAAAAAAATCTAAAGCGCCAGGTGATAGCCAACACTCTATCCATGCACGCCAGCGATTTTTGGCAGCAGGCTATTATCAGCCATTACAAGCACTCATTTGTCAGCAAATGACTAAGCTGCTGCAAGCCAAGACAGATGGCAAATTATCAGTAGCAAATGACAAGGATAAGGCCCAAATAAACTGGTTGGATATCGGCTGCGGGGAGGGTTATTATACCCAAGCCATGGCACAAACTGGTATGGATACGCTGATTGCTGCCGACATCAGTAAGCCTGCGCTTGCCAGTCTCGCTAAAGTCAGTAAAGCGGCCAATCATCTTTGGTACCAACAAAACACAGAAGATAAAAAAACGGCAAGCGAAACACCCCTTAAGACAGCGGCTATTTATCCAATTGTGACCAGCGCTGCGCATCTGCCATTACGTGTCCATCGCTTGACAGGCATTAGCAGCATTTTTAGCCCTATATTGCCCGCCGCATTTGCTGATGTTTTACAAGAAAACGGCTACTTAATCATTGCCAAACCAGATACGGGACACCTCGCTACTATACGTGACGCATTATTTGACCATGTGCGTGAGCATGATTCAGATAAATTTCTACCTACCTTAGCGCCTTATTTTGAGCTTTTGGACACTCAGCATATCCGCACTGATATGCGCTTGTCCGCAGACGCACTAGCGGACTTATTGACCATGACTCCTTATGCGTATCGCGCGCGGGCTGACAATCGACAAGCGCTGCTAGCTAACACTGCGACCCAAGCATTTATTACTGAGGCCAAGTTTGTGGTTTATATTCTACAAAAAATTGCCGCTAAGTAGTATGTTTTGGTTTGATTAACTGAACTAGTGGGACGGATTTAGATTATAAAACAGGTCCTACCGTTGCAACCACATTGTTCCAGATTTTGTAAATGAGTGGCCAGCGCTCTACTTGTTCCAGCGTCACTTTATCAGAGTCAGCGATATACTGATATTGACGTTCAATAATGGCTGTGGTCAGTGCTTTATCGCTGAACACAACGTTGTTTTCATAATTTAGATCAAAGCTTCGCAGATCCAAATTGGTTGAGCCAATGAGACTGATCTCACCGTCAACCGTTAGGGTCTTGGCATGTAATAAGCCTGGTCTATACTCATAGATTCTGACCCCTGCTTTGAGCAATTCCCAATAATAGCTGTGACTAGTAGCGGCTACGATAAAGGAGTCATTTTTCTTAGGGAAAATCATCGTCACCTCAACGCCGCGGTAAGCAGTAGCGCAGAGGATACTAACCAAAGAGTAATCGGGTACAAAATAAGGCGTTGAGATCATCAACGTGTGCTGTGCTTGGCTAATAAGGGCACCTAAAAACTGCGGGGTGGTTCCGTGACGCTGGGTTGGACCATCAGCAAATACTTGTGCTGCAAATCCCTCAGGCTTTGGATCAGTATCGTAATAAAAACTGTCGATCGGGGTATCAGGATTTTCAGTCAGCCAATCACTGGCGAAAAGCATCTGATTTTGCGCGACCACTGGCCCCTCGACGCGCATCATGATATCTACCCAAGGCGCATATTTTGGTTTTACCCGAAACTCAGGATCTGCGCAATTGCGACTGCCAGAGTAGCCAATTTTGCCATCAATCACGGTGATCTTGCGGTGATTGCGCAAATCGATACGGCTAAACAATAGCACTTTGATAATATTGCTAATCGGTAGGGCAACACTGACCTGTACACCAGCGTCCTTCATCTCTTGCCATACCTTAGAATTTACCATTTTCCTTGAGCCCATTCCATCAACCATCGCACGGCAAGTAACACCGCGCTTAGCAGCACGTATCAGCGCCTTTGCCGTATCGATACCCATCCCATCAATCAGCCAAATATAGTACAGCACATGGATATGGTCGGTTGCCGCATCAAAATCTGCAATCATGCGCGCGCGCGTATCCGCTGCATATGCCATAAGCTCAGCGCGATTACCCAAAGTCGTATGAAAACCAGTTACGTTTGCCGAATAAGCAAAGGCGGCTCGATACTCAGGCTTGATGCCCTCTATTAGTGATACATCGTGTCCGAGCACTTCAGGATTATGAGTATGCAAATGATGAATGATTTGCTTATACTCACGTGTAAAGTTGCGACCGAGATGAATCTCACCAAACATCCAATAAACGACGACGCCAATATAGGGCAGTACAAACAGTACAACCAGCCAAGCTAGCCGCGCTGATGACGTCAGATCATAGCGAGCGAGCACACGTAAAGATATCAGCAGTAGTAATATAAAGTGAATAATTAAAAGGATATCCAATAACATAGTACCGCCCATAGTCTTTATTAACTCCACAAATAAACCGTACTATACATGAATTAGATGCCCATAAAGCAAAATTGATTGTTTGAATCATAAAGGAGATACGGATAGTGAGTAGTCTATATTCTGCTCATAATTGCTTACTAATATCTAAAAATCAGTCTTAGTAGATGATTCAAAAAGGGTGTATAAATGTTGTAGTTATTCTTCTTATGGACCTAACCTATGCATTCAACCATACGTTATCGGTTGTTAAATAGATTTACACTAATGATTAGTCTGATAGGAGTTGGGGTTGCTTTGATTGATAGTGGCTTTACGCTATCGACATGGCTACAGCAGCTCTTTCATTTTTTTTATCTGGGTATCATTTTTCTGGGTTTTTTGACAATAGCAGGGCGTTATCTTTATTCCAAAAAAAAACTCATCCTTAATAAAGTAGCTATTTTTGATTTGCTTACTAGTTTGGCAATCTTTGTGCTATTAGCAGTACATTTTAGCGATTTAGTACGCTCGGGGTTATCGATGCCCACCGATGGTTTTATTGCTATTAAAATTGCGGTATTGGTTACCTTTATCCGTGAAATCTCCGATACGGACTTTAATCTTAAGCGTGCTTTTTTAAACCCTGGTCAGTTTTTTATCTTAAGTTTTTTATCAGTAGTATTAGTTGGAGCTTTACTACTGATGATGCCTAAAGCTACCACTCAGCCGTTATCTTTTATTGATGCTCTGTTTACAGCTACCAGTGCTGTTTGTGTGACGGGTCTTATCGTTGTAGATACGGCGACCTATTTCACAACTTTTGGGCAAGTGATTATCATAGGACTTATCCAAATTGGCGGACTTGGCATTTTAACTTTTGTCACCTATTTTAGCTATTTTTTTAAGGGCGGCGTTAGTTATGAGACCCAGCTAAGTATCGGTGAGATGACTTACTCACGGCGTATGGGCGATGTTGTCACGACGTTAAAGTCCATTTTATATGTGACTTTTGGGGTTGAGGCATTGGCCGCGGCGCTCATCTATATAAGTATCTATGACTTGCCTGCGATGAATGTGCCCGAACGGCTATTTTTTGCTGTCTTTCATGCGATTTCTGCCTTTTGTAATGCTGGTTTTTCTACCTTTAGCGCAGGTTTATATGATGATTCGTTACGCTTTAACTATCCTTTACAACTGATTATTAGTACCACTTTCTTATTTGGTGGCATGGGCTTTGTCATTGTGGTTAATCTATTACGCTACCTGCGTTATCGTATCCAGCAGGCTTCTTATCGCCGCCATCAGCGTCATGCTTATCAGCCATGGCTCCTTAGTATTAATAGCCGCATCACCTTAATTACGTCTGGTGCTTTATTGTTGATAGGACTGATTGGAGTGATGATGTTTGAATACCACGGTATATTGGCTGAACATAGTAGCTTTTATGGCAAGGTAATAACGGGATTGTTTACTGCCGCTACGCCAAGAACAGCAGGTTTTAACATTGCCGATATGGACGCGCTAGCGTTTCCAACCATTATGCTAACGATATTTCTCATGTGGATTGGTGCATCACCTAACTCAACGGGTGGTGGTATTAAAACCAGTACCTTTGCCATTGCTTTTCTCAACACCTTAAGTATAGCTCGCGGTCAGACCCGAGTTGAGGTGTTCCAACGCGAAATTGCGGATATCTCTATTCGCCGAGCATTTTCTATCATATGGTTATCATTATTAGTGATTGGTACGGGCGTCACTCTAATCAGTTATGATCAGCCTGAGCTTGATTTGATTAAAGTCGTTTTTGAATGCTTTTCTGCTTATAGCACGGTAGGACTGAGTTTGAATTTGACGCCTGATTTATCAACCTTTAGCAAAATTGTAGTTTCCATCATTATGTTTGTGGGGCGCGTAGGTATGCTAACAATTTTTATTGCTTTACTTAAAAACAAGCGTGAACGCAATTATCGTTATCCAAGCGAAGAGATTACGATTAACTAAGTCATATTGATTATTAGCACTTACTATTTATTTAAAAAGCTTGTGATACATAAGGACGATTATGAAATATATTATCGTGGGGTTAGGCAGCTTTGGTTCATCACTAGGTATAGCGCTAACTAGCCAAGGTCATGAAGTGATCGGTATTGACAGTAGTATGCAAAAGGTTGAAGCTTATAAAGAGCTTATTACCTATACTATCTGTATGGATGCGACCGATGAGTATACGGTCAATGGGCTGCCCATTATCGATACGGACATCGTGGTGGTGGCGATTGGAGAGGACCAGGGCGCTAATGTCATGGCAACTGCTCTTTTTAAAACACTAAAAGCGCGGCGCTTAATCAGTCGCAGTATCAACCCCTTACATGAAACGGTTTTACAAGCAATTGGTGTCGATGACATTTTTCATCCCGAAAAAGAATCAGCAATGCGCTGGGCGAAACGCCTATCGCTCCGTCATTTTGTCGATTCATTTGAATTGAGTGATAACTTTAGTATTGTTGAGATTAGTATTCCTAGGGCTTTGATTGGTAAGACAGCGGGTGCTTTGAATTTGGAGCAAAAATTCAATATTAAGCTGCTAAGTACGATGCGCTATGAGAGCTTTGAAGACAGCTTTGGTCGTACTCAGCGTAAACCCAGTATTCAAGGTTTAGCAGATGTTGATCAAATACTGCAAACCGATGATGTACTGGTGGTTTATGGTGATAATAAGCATATCAATCAGTTTTTACGTAGCGTTGGGTTTATGTCACGTTAGCAGAAAAAGGAGAAAGCTATGAACACATACCGTCTATCCATGCTAAGTATTATTGTCTCACTACTATTATTAGGCTGTGATAAGTCAGTACAAGATCCCAATACGATGTTTTCAGATAAGCATGACGATCCGATTAAAGCGCTTGAAGTCACCAAAACGGTAGATCGTAGCCAATTTGCTTATAAGCAAACCTTTTATGTACCGATTTACTCCGATATCTATACTGATACAGAGAACCGTAAAGTCTTACTATCAGCTACGTTGAGTATCCGTAATACGACTTTAGATAAATCCTTATATATTAACAAGATTGACTATTATGGCACCGATGGCACTTTTTTAAAATCGTATCTTAAGAGCCAAGTTGAGTTACCACCGATGGCTACTTTAAATTATATCGTTGAAAAAGAGGAAGCGAGAGGAGGATCAGGCGCAAACTTTATCATTGAAGTTGAAGGAATAGACGATACTGTAACACCCGTGATAGAAGCAATCATGATTGGGAACTACAGTAATAAAGCCTTTGCTTTTGGTACAGAGGGTACGCCAGTTAAATACTAACAAAACGTATTTTAGCAAAATAATGTTCACCTAATAGGTAGCAATCAAAATAAGCGCCCAAACAAAATGTCGCAAGTGGCGTATTTTGTACGCATGACTATATTATTAATCATTATTTTAATACGCATATTTATATAGTTACAAAATTGATATTCTGTAAACATGATTCGAGATAGTAAAGTATATTATTAAATAATATATGTAATTAAAATGAATAATCAATCTCGATTATCAAGGATACTAGTATGAATAAGAAATTGATAGGTAGTCACTTGACACGTGCGATGTTAAGTCGCGGCGACCAGCAAGTGTGGTGCGCTACCAGTCATAAGAGTGACAAGCACGCATTGGCAGCTATTAACGATAAAGACTATAGTAAAATTAGCCGTATTGTCTCTTTTGATGACGGCTACTTTTTTTGCAGTACAGGTAACCGATGGGCTTATGCTTTGCCTATTAAAAAGGTAGCGCTTACACATGCTGAACTTAGATAATGAGTCATTTAGCTTTGTATTATATACTGAAATTTAGTGAACAACCGTTCATGATAAAAAAACTGCCACCTATATGATAAGGAATAGATAAATAAAACAATAAGTTATAGAATTCAGCTCTATTCAACTATGAGATGTTACTTTGCTCAATTCATTGGATTGATTACTGTGATGAAAAGTAACAATGCGATATAGAAACGTTTCATAGGTACTCGAGAATTGTATCTACGAATATATTAAACTATAGCATCTTTGTTGTATGTTGACAGAGTAGATCATAACTAGGAGCGAACGGATGAATCAAGAATTGAATGGTAGCGACTTAACCCGAGCAATGCTTGAGCGCGGTGATAAGCACATATGGTGTGCGGTAAGTGATGATAGCGATGCAGAAGCTTTGTCAGATCAAGTCGATAATGACTTTACTGCTCGTGTTGTCTCCTTCAAAGATGGCAACTTCTATTGTACTAGTGGCACGACTTGGGCGTTTGCTGTACCCATCAAAATAGAGCCATTAACTCAGACTGAGGCAGGATTGTAACTATCCTGTACAGTCTCGATTAACTAATCCTAAATAGATAGTCCATAAAAATTATCGCTCTTTTATGGTGAAGCATTTATTTTTCAATTATGAGTCGTGTCATGAAATGTTAAATTAACTTTCACCATTATGTCATCAAAAATTGAGTTTTAGATATTTTCAATAGCGTTATCGTCTGCCTTTTATGCTTGATTTTTATGAAAGATGGAGCCGATAACAGAAAAGAGTTAGCTCGTTATTTCTAAAACTCTGATAGTTTTTTTTGAATAGAATCGATAACATCTAATTGTATCTTGTCGTAATCTCCAATCCAAACCTCTTCTCCTTCTGCCGTCACTTGTTTTAACGATCGCAAACGATTGATAATATCTCGTTGAAAATTACTTAACGAGGTATGAATAAGTGACACCTCATGATCAGTGAGCGTTATAACATGCTCTCTTTTTTTCATTTTTATGTCCTCGTTCTTATTATTTATATTCACATAAACGAATATACACGATAGGAGCGATTATGCAAACTATAGTTTGCAGAATTTTGTTCAATATAAGGATAATAGACTTACTGCTGATAGTGTTTACAGTTAATAAAGTGATGAAAAAAATGCTTATCGTTGTCTGCAAGCTTATGTTGATGAATATAATGTCTGAGGAGGCCGCTCTACACTATTGAATAATAGTTTGGTTAAATATTTTTAACAATGGAGCTAAAAACACTAGAAAAGCGCTGACTTTTACATCAATCCCTAAAACGATACTTATCTAAAACGATACGTATCTAGTAGTAGGGTCATGGTTCCTCGGGCTTAGTAGAAGCTTCGTTGGCAAATTCACAAAAAGTGACAACCCCTTGCATAACATAAATTTGGCCAAACACGCTTTTCGCTGTATTGTGATGGGTTAACAAGGCTTTAGGCACTGTATCCTTGGTAAAAATTGAGAAGAACGTTTTATTTTTCAGTGGCTTGGAATGATTGCTCTATCCATGGTAACTCCTGAGTTATGGTCTCTCATTTTATTATATAGTCAGTTTGAACTAAAATGGATACGTTGATACTCATGTGCGACTGGTATAAATTTTTCTTACTTGCTGATAGTATATAGGCGACAAAAAATTTATCTCAGTTACGCTATAACGGTTTTAAAGTGAACCAAACAGCCTAAAAAACTACCTAGTAATCGCGCCAAAATTGTGCCAAATTGCAAATTATTAAAAGTAAGGTACGCTTTACTTATTACTTGATATCACTACAATCACTTTTGGCCACCTCATATAGCCACTTGCAGACAGTATTGGGAATAATTACATGGAAAGTTTCGTTAATAGCGTCAATGGAATCATTTGGAGCTCAGCGCTAATCTATCTATGCTTGGGTGCGGGTCTGTTTTTTTCTGTTGTGACCCGCTTTGCGCAAGTGCGTCTTTTTGGTGAGATGATACGACTAATCTTTAAAGGTAAAGCCAGTCGCGATGGCATCTCACCCTTTCAAGCGCTCACCTTATCTTTAGCAGGCCGTGTAGGTATGGGTAACATAGCTGGCGTCGCAGCGGCTATCGGTTTTGGCGGGCCAGGAGCCGTATTTTGGATGTGGGTCGTGGGGTTCTTAGGGGCGACTACGGCTTATATCGAGGCGACACTGGCACAGATATATAAAGAAAAAGATGCCAGGACGGGCGAATATCGCGGCGGACCCGCTTATTATTTTGAAAAAGCGCTCGGGCAACGCTGGTATGGTATGGTTTTTGCGATTACGGCTATTATCGCGCTCAGTATATTTTTGCCAGGGATTCAAATCAATGGGGTCGTTAACGCAGTTACTCAAGTTATGGGTGAAGGTACGACCCTCAATGTCTTGGGTGCAGATGTGGGTGTCATGCGCTTAGGTGCTATTACCCTCATTCTCATCGTTTTTGGTATTATTATCTTCGGTGGTATCAAGCGCATTGCAACTTTCACAGAAGTTGTGGTGCCGTTTATGGCGATTGGCTATATTATTTTAGCGCTGATTATCATGTTTAGTAACTTTGAGAGAATTCCGCAAATATTTGGTCTGATTATCAGCGATGCCTTTACGGCTCAAGCAGGGCTAGGAGCAGCCATCGGTTGGGGCGTTAAACGTGGTGTTTATTCTAGTGAAGCGGGCCAAGGTACGGCGCCTCATGCCGCCGCTGCTGCTGAAGTAGACCATCCAGCCCAACAAGGCTTGGTACAGTCTTTTTCAGTCTATATTGATACATTGCTGGTTTGTTCTGCCACCGCCTTTATGATTTTGACAATGGGTACTTATAATATCCAAGGTACGTTACCTGAGGGACAGTATTTGGTGCAAAACGTCGTCGCGGGTACTGAGATTAACTCTCCTGCTTTTACACAGATGGCAATGGAATCGGCCTACGGTGCCTTTGGTAGCACTTTTACGGCGATTGCGGTGTTCTTTTTTGCCTTTACCACCATTTTAGCTAACTATTATATCGCTGAAGTCAACGTTGCCTATCTCACTCGCTATATCAGTCCAAGAGCGAAAAGAATAGGATTGCTGCTGGTTAAGGTGTTGACGATGGCAATGATTGCCTATGGTGGACTAAATTCGGCAGGTTATATTTGGGCGATTGGCGATATTGGTGTGGGTTTGATTGCTTGGTTAAATATCGTTGGCATTTTGCTCATTTTCTTTGTTGCCCGTCCAGCGATAAAGGCACTCAAAGATTACGAGAGACAGCGTAAAGCAGGGGTCACGCGTTATACTTTTGATCCGACCCATTTGGGTATCAAAAACGCGCTGTATTGGGAACAACGTCATCTAAAAAATCAGCAAATCCTTACAGAAGCATCGCTGAGAAAAGTATCCAAATAAAGGTGTGCGTGCTTGATCCTATCAGTCATCCCTGAGTCAACTTTTAGCCCTAAAAGTTTGCTTAAACACAAGAGAAAAAGAGAAGCAAAATATTGCTTCTCTTTTTTTTATTGACCTAGCTTTTACTCTATAGAGCACGTATCTAATGTAGCTTTTACTGTACACCATCTGCCGCTGTTTGGTCCGCATTTGGATTTTCAGTATTGGCCATATCCGTTCCTGTCTGATCGGTACTGGCACCCGCTGTCGTGGTTGGCATATCTGTACCAGTCGTCGCTGTGTCTCCAGTCGTCGCCGTATCCGTACCGACAGCTGCCGTGTCACCTGTCGTTGCCATATCTGTGGTAGTGGTCATGTCCGTCTCACCAGTGGTCATTGGCGCAGCCTCTGTGACAGTCATGTCTTCAGTTTCCATACTATCGGTCGCGGCTGTATCAGTCGCAGGCTCGACTACAGTAACTTCTTCTGCATCTGTTTCTTTTTCAGTGCTACAAGCACTAACGCCGACAACAGACACGAGGAGAGCGGTCCATAGCGCAGTTTTTAACGAGGTACTTGATACTATGTTTTTCATTTTAAGGTCCTTAGAAAAATCAATATGAATATGGGGGGCATTGATGCTGTTATCAGCATAAAATCAGCATAGCATAGTTGCTATTTAAACCTTTACAAGCAGTAGGGGTTTTTTGTCTGTTTTTATTAACGATTTATTAAGATAGATACATTTAATCTGACCTCAAATAAATGTAGCTATATTAAGCGCTTATTAATAAAAATATTCTAAAGTAGGTTGCCTTTATATAGTGACTCTCACCTGCTATCACAGGCTTATGGTTCAGCGCAGTAATGATACGATTGAATCAAAAGCTCACCTATCGCAGGCTTTTTTATGAGCTAACACTTAAAAAGTTAACATCTCGTTTATCTATGTCAGTAATAAGTAAGGGTCTAAAAGCTTCTAGCAGCTGCGTGTTAGTATCGGTTTAAATCCGCTCAACATATCGATAGGAACAACGGTTTTATGACAAATAATAATAACGCAGCCTCTGCTTTAAACGTCTCTCCAAAATCTGCCAATAGTAACCCTAAAACGGTTTGCCACCGTTCTGATAATACTATTCAAGTCAGGGGCGCACGCGTTCATAACCTAAAAAACGTCAATGTTGATCTGCCCCGTGATGCATTGGTCGTTTTTACAGGCATATCAGGCTCAGGTAAGTCGTCGCTGGCCTTTGGCACCTTGTTTGCCGAATCCCAGCGCCGCTATCTTGACTCGGTATCGCCTTATGCGCGGCGATTGATAGATCAAGTCGGTGAACCCGACGTTGATGCTATCGAAGGGCTACCACCTGCTGTCGCCTTGCAACAACAGCGAGGGACGCCCTCTGTGCGCTCATCGGTCGGTAGTGTGACGACCATCTCGAACGGGCTGCGCATGTTGTACTCGCGGGCAGGTGAATACCCCTCTGGTCAAGAGATGCTGTATGCCGATGCGTTTTCGCCCAATACGCCAGAGGGCGCTTGCCCAACTTGTTCAGGTATTGGCCGCGTCTTTGAAGTCACCGAAAAACTGCTCGTTCCTGATGATAGTAAAACTATTCGAGAGCGCGCGATTGCAGCATGGCCACCCGCATTTCAGGGTAAAAATCTAGCCCGTATTTTGACGACCCTTGGTTATGACATCGATACGCCGTGGCGCAAGCTACCCAAAGCCACCCGCGACTGGATATTGTTCACGGATGAGACCCCAACTGTGCCTGTCTACTCAGAATATAACGTGGAGCAAGTCCGCGCGGCTATTGAAAACGATGAAAAGCCCAGTTATATGGGCACTTATATCAGTGCTAAAAACTTTATTCTGCACTCGTTTGCAACGACCCAAAGTCCACTTACCAAAAAGCGCGTGTCACAATTTATGCAGATATCAGTATGTCCGAACTGCAACGGTAAAAAGCTCAAAAAAGCATCGCTATCGGTCAAATTTGCAGGGCTTGATATCGGTGAATTATCACAATTAACCCTGACGGAGCTTGCGCTCAAGCTGCAAGACGCCGCTCATCAAAAGCCTACCGATGAGACGCGACATCGAGAAAAAGCCATCGTCGCTCAGCGCATTGCAAGCGATATTCTATCGCGCGTAGAAGCGCTGACCATGCTAGGTTTGGGATATCTCTCGCTTGAGCGCACAACGCCCACCTTATCGCCTGGCGAGCTACAACGCTTGCGCCTCGCTACACAAATCCGCTCCCAGCTATTTGGGGTTGTATATGTCCTAGATGAGCCTTCGGCTGGTCTACATCCTGCCGATACGCAAGCGTTGCTCGGGGCGCTGGATGAGCTGATAGCCGCTGGTAATTCGGTGTTTGTGGTAGAACATGACGTGAGCGTGATACGACATGCAGACTGGATCGTCGATGTTGGCCCCGATGCTGGAACGCATGGCGGCGACATTGTATATAGCGGACCTGTAGAAGGGCTACGCAAAATCTCGCAGTCGCAAACGGGGAAGTACCTTTTTTCAGCTAACGCAAAAGCAGACCACACGCCAAGACAACCCGCCGCTTGGCTCAAACTCGCTGATGTGGCGCGCAACAATCTGCAAAAGCTGGATGTCGCGTTTCCACTTGGCGTGATAACGACCGTCACTGGCGTATCAGGTTCTGGCAAATCAAGCTTAGTGAGTCAAGCATTGGTTGAGCTTGTCTACAGCGAGCTTGGGCAAAAAATCATTGTCGATGTACCGACGGATGAAGCTGATTTATTAGAACAAGAGATGGAAGCTCCAACAGGCGGACAAATCATCGACGGTATGAGCCACATAAAACGGCTGGTCACGGTAGATCAAAAAGCTATCGGCCGCACGCCGCGCTCAAACCTTGCGACTTATACTGGCATGTTTGATCATGTGCGTAAACTATTTGCTGCAACGCCAGAAGCCAAAGCGCGCCGTTATGATGCTGGGCGCTTTTCATTCAACACGCCAAAAGGTCGCTGCCCAAACTGTGAAGGCGTCGGCTTTGTGAGTGTTGAATTACTGTTTTTGCCTAGCGTTTATTCGCCTTGCCAAGTGTGTCACGGTCAACGCTACAATGATAAAACGCTTGAGATCACCTATCGCGGTAAAAACATCGCTCAAGTGCTCGACTTAACGGTCGAAGCTGCCTATGCATTTTTCATCGATGAGCCTGCTGTGCTACGCGCATTAGATGCATTATTAAAAGTTGGCCTTGGCTACTTGCGACTGGGCCAGCCTGCGACCGAATTGTCTGGCGGTGAGGCGCAGCGCATCAAACTTGCGACCGAGCTGCAACGCACGCAGCGAGGCGATACGCTCTATGTGCTTGACGAACCAACCACAGGCCTACATCCTGCCGATGTGGCGCTGCTTATGTCGCAGTTGAATGGGCTGGTTGACGCGGGTAATACCGTCATCATGGTCGAACACGATATGCAGGTGGCGAGCCATAGCGATTGGGTGATAGATATCGGTCCAGGCGCTGGCGATAAAGGGGGACAGATCGTCGCTCAAGGCACGCCAACAGAGGTTGCAACCTCAAAAGATAGCCGCACCGCTCCTTTTTTATTGGC
>JARIAA010000012.1 GCA_029264635.1 Psychrobacter sp.
TACCAGCAGCTCTCATACCGCGCATAAACTGCGTCGCTAAGGCAACGATTACTTGCGGATCTTTATGAAAGCTGCGATCACCGATAACTTGACTAACACCACCTCTATCAAGTATAGGTGCAAAGCTGAGATCAATACCCACTGCTAGCACCTCAGCTGCCATTAGATAACCACAATCGTAAGCGCCGCTTAGTGCCTGCGCTGGGCTGTGATCGAATAAATCACCAAGCTTGCCCATAGCGGGCAGCGGTGTAAACCCTTCGCGTAACCGTGCGACGCGTCCGCCCTCTTGGTCAACGCCGATCAGGATGTCTGGATTGTGATAACGTATATCATCACATAATGCACGTACTTGTGCTGCGTTTACGACATTACGCGCAAATAATATGACGCCGCCAATTTGTGCTTGTTCAAGTAAACTGACATCTTCGTTAGTCAGCGTGGTGTTATCGATATCAATCATCAAAACGCCATACATTATAGGATCCTTAGAGTGCAGCACACTTATCTTGTTAACTTTATGATTCAGCCCATTCACGAATGAGGCCTACCTTGTGTCTAATAGCACACTAAGTATAATAGGTTCATCTTAAAACCGATACAGTGCGACTGAGATGAATTTTCTGTAAATTCAATGATAATAGCAAGCAAGGAAAGTTTACACTAGGCGCATACGACTATGGACTTATCTATTTTATTTCAAACTGACTATATATGAGGTCAGTTATCGAAAATAAGATATTTATTGCTCTTGCAAACAATATTTTAGTCAATACATAGAGCCAATGCGATGATCATTTAATTGGTAGATAACGATCATAAAGTACTTTATATGAGCTTGATAAATACGATGGTAACCATAATAACGATGATAGAAGGTTTGGTATGTGAAGGCATAGGGTGTAAGATTGTTTATACAGTTTGAGACAATTGTAAGCTAATAGACATGATAATATTAAATGTTTTTTAGTTAAATATGAGCAATCGATTTTCTCAAAAGCACGAAAAAACAAGAATAATATATTTTAGCGCTGAATGTTAGTAGTCCTTTTTACTAGGTATAATCTTTAACATATATTGAAATTTATTCGCTATTTTTATCGCGGCTTATATGAAATATAAATTGATATTATTATTTTTTATCAATAATAATGGTCAAAATAAGAGGCATTTTAGATATATTAACACTTAAGACAACTAGGTATATATGATGAAAAAACAACCAACACAGTGGTTACTCAGTGTCGCATCCGTTGGCGTTGCTGGTCTTATCCTTACTCAAAGCTATGGCACGGCGGTCGCGAACACTAATACCGAAGGCTTTGTTCAGACCCCTGAGCAGAAAATCACGACTAGACAAGTAGCTGCGCTGCTTGATCGCAGTCACTATTTAAATCAGCCGCTTAATAGTGAGATGGGTAGTGAAATCCTATCGATGTATATCGATAATCTCGATCCAAACCATACGTTGTTTTTGCAATCGGATGTTGAAGAATTCAAAAAGAAATATGCCAGCGAATTTGGCAATCGGCTTAAGCGTGGAGATTTGTCTGCTGGCATAGATATCTTTGAGCGTTATCGCAAACGCTCAAATGAATACTTTGAGATGGCAACCAGAATGCTAAAGACGGATCTAGATTTGACGGGTGATGAAACCATTATTCTTGACCGTGAAAAGCTTGAGCATTTTAAGACCAAAAAAGCACAGCGTGATTATTGGGAGCGTCAGCTAAAATTTCAGTTGATGAGCATTACGTTGGGTCAAGAAAGCGAGAAAGGTAAAGAGAAGATATTCTTAGACAATCCTGATATCACTTTGGGTCAAGACCTAGTACGTGATGATAAACGTACGCCAAACGAGATTTTACTCAATCGCTTGTCACGTCAGCAAGAACAAATGAGACGTCTAAAAGATGATGAGATCATGGAGACGGTACTAAATACTGCCATGCTCACTTATGATCCCCATAGTAACTACTACGCGCCAGTGCAAGCGACCGAATTACAAATACAGTCAAGCTTACAGTTAGAAGGTATCGGCGTCTCCATTCGCCCAGATCGTAAAAACCCAGACTATACGCGTATTGTCACTTTAGTTGATGGGGGACCTGCTGCTAAAACAGGTCAAATAAAACCTAACGATCTCATTATTGGCATCGCAAAAGATGGCAAGACGATGACCGACGTCGTCGGTTGGTCGACGCGGGAGATTGTGGGTTTGATTCGTGGTAAGCGAGGAACGTCAGTCACGCTCAAATTACGTCAGCCTAGCGCGCCAGAGGCGAGTACCCGTACTGTCACTGTGGTTCGCGATATTATTCAGCAAGAAGAATCTGGTGTCACACATCGCATCGTAGAAGTACAACGCCCTAATATTGATGCCACGCCAAAACGTATTGGCGTGCTTGAGATTCCAAGTTTTTATCTTAATTATCGCGCACGTCGCAACGGTGAAGATTATCGCAGTGTTAGCGTGGATACTGAAAAGGCTTTAAAAGAATTAAACAAACAGAACATTGACGGTCTTGTGGTGGATCTGCGCAATAACCCTGGTGGCTCTCTCGATGAGGTTGCCAAAATGCTAGGATTGTTTATTAAAAGTGGACCATTGGTACAGATTCGAGATAATCGAGGCAATATTCAAGTATATAGCGATGATGATGGAGGTGAACAACTTTATGACGGCAAAATGGTCGTCATCACAAACTTAGCGTCCGCCTCAGCAAGTGAGATATTTGCCGCGGCGATTCAAGATTATGGACGCGGCTTAGTCGTTGGTAGTACCACAACGGGCAAAGGTTCTGCGCAAATTCAGCTGGACAATCTGGCTTTAGGTTCTGCCACATTAACCCAGCGCAAATTTTACCGTATTACGGGTGGTAGTACGCAGAATAAAGGCGTGATACCTGATATAGAGTTGATCAACATCTATGATGATGCTACCTTTGGGGAGCGTGCACAGAAAAAAGCACTCCCATGGGATACTATTAAGACCGCGGCATATAAGCCTGAGGGCAAGTTTAGCTCAAACACGCTTGCCACACTGAATCAACAGTCTAAAATACGTCAACAGCAAAATCCACAGTTTGTCTATTTATCGACCTTAAATGACATTCGTGATATGGACGATGAGAAAAAACCCATCCAACTTGATATCAATAGTCGCCGAGCAAAAATGAGACTGATTGAAGAGCGTTCATTAGAAGCAGAAAACAAACGTTTAAGAGCAACAGGTGAGCGTCCGTATGCGGACTGGAATACTTATCAAGCTGCCATGGATGCAAAGTTTGAAGAGCGTAGTCAAATGAAGGCAGATGAGCGTCCGCAGCTGCCAGAAGATGAGGTATTCGTTAAAGAGGCTGCCTACTTAATGCTGAGTGCTGAATCTCAAGTGACCGCCAGTCCTAAAGAGAAACTACAAGCAGCGCTAGAGCCTTAAACAATAAGCAGTGTAAGCATATGCTTACACGTATTGACGTTACTACCTCTTACTAAACTTAGGGTAATCTGCGATTATAGAACCACTGCACAGTTTGACGATACTACTTTTTAATACTAGGGATTGGTATTTATAGGTTGTCTATAGATTGTTTCAGGGATGGACTGCTGATTAGGGATGATAAGGCTAGATGCCTGACCGTCGTACTATAGCTCGGGATTAGCTGTAGCATGACACTAACAGGGATGGTTAGTAATAGAAACCGTATAGCTTAACTGCTATGCGGTTTTGTTATATCTGCACTATAAAGACTGATTAGATAATGCCTGAACTTAAAAAAGACCAATAGCGATGCTATTGGTCTTTTTTAAATCAAATAGTATGTCTACAAAGTAAAAATGCCACTTAATTCTTTCATGCTTATCAATATCGACCAAATATATTAGGTCATAAAAAATTAATGCTCAACGCCACCTGCGCCATGTACATGACCATGGTTTAGCTCATCTTCAGTAGCAGCACGTACTTCTTGAATTTCAACATCAAAGGTCAAACGCTTACCAGCTAGTGGATGATTAGCATCAACAGTCACTTCATTATCGTTGACATCCGTTACCGTCACCAACATCACTTGTCCGCCAGCTTCTGACTGAAACTGCATACCAGGCTGAATATCATCAACGCCTTGGAAGTTGTCACGTGGCACATGCTGTACCGCTTGTTCTTGATACTCGCCATAGCCATCAGCAGGCTCAACCACAGCATTAACTCTTTCGCCAGCAGACTTGCCTTCTAGTTGCTGCTCAAGACCTGGAATGATGTTGCTATGACCATGAAGGTAAGCAAGCGGCTGACCTTCTGGTGACTGATCAAGGATGTTGCCTTCGTCGTCTTTTAGCGTGTAATTAAATTTAACAGCAGTGTCTTTTGCAATAGTAGTCATAAATTATCCTAAATATTTATATATAAAAAATTAAATGTGGTTGCAATAAACCTAAAAAAGCCAATCAGCAAGCCAAAAGCCACATCATTAGTTAATTATCATCAGTTTATTAGAGTAACTTTAGCAGTTAGCATCTTTAATTGCGATGGTAGTGATAACTTTCAAGGCAAAAAATATAAAAAATACTAATAATCATGAAATTTATCCGATTATTGCCATATAAGTCATTTATAGTGAGTTTAAAATATAATTAATTCAAACTAAAATGTATCCTAGTAATTTTGTACTTTTTTGAAAGTGTATCGACTATCTTACGCTTTGCTTATGGGTTGCGTTTTTCCCTCAAGGCTTCTACCATAACCTTAAACACTACAATAAGCATTTACTATGACTTCACTCTCTACTTCCTCAAGCGATCTATCAAATCTACCGATTTCGCAAAAATCTACCGCTGATATCAGTTATCGATTTGATTTCGAGCGTTTTTTTGAGCATCTGGTCGATGTTACACTTACCTTTAGCGCAAAGACGGCGTCTCCGTGCTTGTGGCTGCCTGCTTGGATACCTGGCAGTTATTTAATGCGTGAATTCGCTCGCAATATTACTGCCGTCTATTATCAAATACAAAGCGCTCACGACAGTAATCCTAAACGACGTGCCCATAAGATTGATAAAAATACTTGGCAATTACCAAAGGTTGAAGTAGGGCAGACGTTGCATGTGTATTATGAAGTCTACTGTTACGATCTGTCAGTGCGTACCGCTTATGTCGATCAAAAGCGTTTATATGGAAATTTTACTTCGCTTGCATTGGCCGTTGAAGGACAAGAAAGCAAGCCCGTACAAGTGAGTCTTATCATGCCTGCTGCATTCTTGATGGGTCAAGAGTTGACAGACAAAAATGATAGTGAGGTGATGCTGGCGTGTGGTCTTAAGGCAACACATTT
>JARIAA010000089.1 GCA_029264635.1 Psychrobacter sp.
CAGCCATGTACCAAACCGAAGTCCCGCTATACGGTGACTTGCTTGATTTAGTCGCTGAGGTAAATACAGAGGTGCTCACCAAGCATCCTGAGATTAAGGAGCAGCTTGAGCATACCGGAGAGATTGATAGGCTCAGTGTGGAGCGCCATGGTGCCATTAGATTGGGAACAGCAGGTGAGCTCAGCATGATGCGCAGGCTCTTTGCCATCATGGGTATGTACCCTGTTGGCTATTATGATTTGGCGCCTGCTGGCGTGCCCGTACACTCTACGGCTTTTCGGGCGATTGATACTCAGGCATTAAATCAAAGTCCGTTTCGAGTTTTTACCTCTTTACTGCGTCTAGATTTGATTACTGATGATGCATTAAAACAAGAAGCAATCACCGCGTTAGCCAACCGTAATATCTTTACCGATACTGCTATCAGCCTGATTGAGCGCTTTGAAGAGCAGGGCGGTTTGACGTTGGATGAAGCTGAGCAGTTTGTAAAAGAGGCTTTAGAGACCTTTCGCTGGCATGATGAAACGCCGGTCTCAAAAGAGCTATATCAGCGCTTGTTAGAGCAGCATGGTCTCATCGCTGATGTCGTCGGCTTTAAAGGCCCGCATATCAATCATTTAACGCCGAGAACGCTGGATATAGATACGGTACAGCAAGGCATGCAAGCAAAAGGCATTCCGCCAAAAGCCATTATCGAAGGGCCACCAAAACGAGATTGTCCGATTTTATTAAGGCAGACGAGTTTTAAAGCATTAGAGGAAGCCGTTAGTTTTAAACATCCACATGGCGAGTATGAAGAGGGTCATCATACCGCACGCTTTGGTGAGATTGAGCAGCGCGGTGTCGCATTAACGCCAAAAGGTAGAGCGCTTTATGATCAACTGCTAAGCCAAGCGCGCAGTCGATTAGGCGCGACACCCAATGCAGATAATGCCTTGCAATATTATCAGATTTTAGAGCAAACCTTTGAGGCGTTCCCTGATAATTATTATTTGATGCATCATCAGGAGCTTGCTTATTTTTATTATCAACCAGTCGATAGTAGCGTGGATATAAACAATGAGACCGATTTAGAAACGATGGATTCAAAACAGGCCTTAGACGCTTTAATTAATAAAGGCGCGGTTCGCCTTGAACCGATTGTTTATGAAGATTTTTTACCTGTTAGTGCCGCTGGTATTTTTCAGTCTAATCTTCAGCAAAACAAGCAAAGTAATTATGATGGCCACTCAAATCAAGACGAATTTGAGCAAGCACTGGGCGCTTGTGTTTACGATGAGCTTTCATTATATGAAGATATACAGGCTCAAAGCTTGAAAGCATGCCTACGGTCTTTGGGTAGTTATGGATAAAAATACAGATAGCCGTTTTGTTTGCTCACTATTCCAAAACGGAATGGCTATAAGAAAATTATTATTTTGCAAGTTGGTCGCTTGCAGGGTAGCTTAAAGGTCTGTTAAGGACGTTATAAATAAATATACAAAGGATTGAATATGATTAAGCAATACATGTCCGCCATGGGTGTCAAAGAAGAACAATATCAACATGGCGACTTTGAAGTCAATACACCTATCGATGGCTCGGTTATCGGCAAAATAACCTTAGATAGCACTGATGAGGTCAATAATAAGATTCAAAACGCCAAAAAAGCGTTTAAAGAATGGCGTACCGTGCCTGCTCCTAAGCGCGGCGAGCTCATTCGTTTGCTTGGCGATGTGCTGCGTGAGCATAAAGAGGATTTGGGCATGCTGGTGTCATTTGAGGCAGGCAAGATCAAAGAAGAGGGTCTTGGTGAAGTGCAGGAGATGATCGATATTTGCGACTTCGCTGTCGGCGTTTCGCGCCAGCTCTATGGCTTGACCATTGCCTCTGAGCGCCCAGGTCACCATATGCGTGAGACATGGCATCCGCTTGGTGTGATCGGTGTTATCTCTGCGTTTAATTTTCCTGTGGCTGTCTGGTCTTGGAATACGGCACTGGCTATCGTTTGCGGTAACCCTGTCATCTGGAAACCATCAGAAAAGGCCCCTTTGGTGGCTTTAGCCTGTCAGGCCATGTTCGAAAAAGCGTTGGCAAAGTTTGGTGATGCCCCCGATCATTTGTCTCAGGTGATATTGGGTAAGACCGATATCGGTAATGCCTTGGTGGAAAACAAAGACGTGGCGTTAGTGAGCGCGACTGGAAGCACGCGTATGGGCAAAACTGTCGGACCAAAAGTCGCTGAGCGTTTTGGCAAGTCTTTATTAGAGCTTGGTGGTAATAATGCCATGATTTTGGCGCCAACGGCAGACTTGGATCTTGCGCTACGGGGTATTATATTCTCAGCAGTTGGTACAGCGGGTCAGCGCTGTACCACCTTGCGCCGTTTATTCGTTCACGAATCTATCAAAGATGATATTTTACCACGCATAAAATCCGCTTATGAGACGGTCAGTATTGGCCATCCATTAGAAGGCAATTTGGTCGGTCCACTCATTGATGAAGACAGCTTTAACAACATGCAAACAGCGCTTGAAAAAGCACGACAAGCGGGCGGAAACGTTACAGGCGGCGAGCGTGTGTTAGCAGATAAGTATCCTAATGCCTACTATGTCACGCCTGCCATTGTGGAGTTCGATGAGCAAAATGACGTTGCGAGAAGTGAGACGTTTGCGCCGATTTTATATGTTATGACCTATAAAGACTTTGATGAGGCAATTGAGATGCAAAACGATGTTCCGCAAGGCTTATCATCATGTATCTTTACCAATGATCTGCGTGAAGCCGAAACTTTCCTCAGTGACCGCGGCAGTGATTGCGGCATTGCAAACGTCAATATTGGCACCAGTGGCGCTGAGATTGGCGGGGCGTTTGGTGGCGAAAAAGAAACGGGCGGCGGACGCGAGTCAGGATCAGATGCTTGGAAAGCCTATATGCGTCGCCAAACCAATACTGTGAACTATTCAAAAGAGCTACCACTTGCCCAAGGTATTAGCTTCGGTTAATACCAGCTCTTTAGCAGTTGACTAAAATTTTCGCTCGTATATGACCTACCAAGCATACTTTGCGTGTGCTTAGTAGGCTAAGCAATCAAGGATTGGTTGCAACTCCCGCTAC
>JARIAA010000133.1 GCA_029264635.1 Psychrobacter sp.
CGATGGACGGACATGCAGTTTTTAAGCGACGATGTTGGTAAGTTAACCAAGACTGTCCCAACCGACAGCAATTTGGTGCACCAGCTGCGTACCTTGTTGGGCAGCCCTTCTAAAAAATTGACGATTATCTCTTCGTATTTTGTGCCAACCAAAGATGGGGTCAACACTTTGGTACAATTGGCAGAATCGGGTATTGATATTAAGATTTTGACCAACTCTTTTGATGCAACGGATGTCACAGCTGTCCATTCAGGCTATAGCAAATGGCGCCCTAGGTTACTCAAAGCTGGGGTCAAAATCTATGAGTTAAAATCTACGGCTAGTGAGGAGAAGCGCGAAAACAAACTGTGGAAAGCGCGCAGTCAATCCTCAACCAGCCTTCATGCTAAAACCTTTGCAGTAGATGATCATCAAGTGTTTATCGGCTCCTACAATGTCGATCCACGCTCTGCCAATATCAATACCGAAATGGGCGTCATTATCAATGATGATGAGCTTGCAAGGCAGTTGCATGAAGCGCTTAGTGATGATCTATTAGGTCAAGCTTACGAGGTCAAACTGCTAGACGATGGACAGATGCAGTGGCACACCGTTGAGAACGGTGAAAAAGTGATTTACGATACAGAACCTCGTGTGGACTTAACGGATCATGCCTGGTTGACTATTATGTCATGGCTGCCTATTGATTGGCTACTTTAATACTAAAACTGTCCATTTGTGCTTACTTATTCGGCAAATCATGCTCTGTTGAGATGATTTGCCATTTTTATGATAGCTGGTTATCTGCATGATAACTGCTCCTTTACTATGTGTATGCGTGATCTATTATGCCGTCTCGTTCTCAATATGCCTTGATGTCCTCTAAAGACAAAAATATGGTGCTGTTTATATGCTTTAGCAGCGCGATTGCTTTTTTTGATTTTTTGATTTATTTGTACATTGCCGATATTATATCGTCCATTTTCTTTCCTGCTAATGCTAATGCGAATGTCGCTAGGCTACAAGGGCTTGGGCTTTTTGCTGTGGGCTATTTAGCACGTCCGCTGGGTGGTATGATTTTTGGACGCTATGGAGATATCAAAGGTCGCAAACCCATACTATTGATTAGTATGCTGATCACTGCAGGTAGCCTGTTGGTCATGGCATGTTTACCGAGCTATGCCCAATGGGGGATGATTGCTCCAGCTTTATTTATTCTGCTGCGACTTATACAAGGTATGGCTTTTGGGCTTTATGTACCTCTAGCATGGGTTTTTGTAGCAGAGCATGTCCCGCGGCAATATCTATCCGTTGGTTGCAGCTACGTCACTGCCAGTTTCTTTATAGGTGTATTGTTCTCCAATGCTTTTTTTGTGTGGCTGACTGGCGCTATGACTTCTGAGCAGCTCATTACTTATGGTTGGCGTTTACCATTTTTTGTTGCTGCCATACTCAGCTTTTTGCCATTATTAGCATGGCGCTTTATCGACGAATCACCGTTTTTTACTGAGATGAAAGCATCGACGTCCAATCACCATGCCACCAAACCCTTTACCCTACTCTTTAAACACTGTAAGCATTCAATCTTTATTGGTATGATTTTAACGCTGGTTATCTCAAGTATTACTACTGTGATTATCCTTTTATTACCTGATCTCATCGAATTACGTTTTACATTGGACAAAGATTTGTTCGGGTTTTCACATAGCTTAGGTATTGTGTTTATGATTTTTGGCTGCATATTTTATGGAATATTGTCTAACTACCAAAACTTCGGGAAGATTTTAGCTATCGGCTCTGTCTTATTGATCGTACAAATATTTGCGTTTTTTTATCACATGCAGGCAGGAGGTGATTACATCTTAATCATGTATGCGCTCTTAGGGTTTTTTGCAGGTATCGTTGGCATGGTACCAGCGATTTTAGTACAGTTGTTTCCAACGAATGTCCGCTTAACTGGTATGGCATTTTGCTACAACTTAACTTATGCTCTTGTCGGCGTTTTAGTGCCTTTTGGTCTTGGATATGCCACTATGTTTGTAAGTTTTTCACCAGCACTATATATCGCATTCATCGGCTTCATTGGCATAATAATGGGCCTTTATTTTTATAACTTACCTGAATTCAAAAAAATTGACCACATGATTTAGTGCAAAATCCAGCGTTAACTGGTGTATTCCTGACTTAGCTTGTATCATGGTGCCGTTCAAAAGCAACGTGCAATAGCATCGATTCATTATATCTATTATTTTTATCTAACAGGCAAAATTCAAAACATACTAAGGCGTAATCACGATGGTTGATATGACCAATAAGCGACTATCCGTCGCTCCTATGATTGACTGGACGACGACAGATTATCGCTACTTTGCGCGGCTGTTTAATCCGCACGTCTATTTGTACACTGAGATGATCAGTACTGGCGCGCTGATTCATGGCAATCGAGCGCGGCATTTACGTTTTGATGCCATTGAGCATCCTGTGGTATTGCAGCTTGGCGGTGCAGACACAATCGAGATGACTCAGTGTGCCGAATTTGCTCAGCAGTATGGTTACGATGAAGTTAATATTAATGTTGGCTGCCCATCAGATCGCGTGCAGCATAACAAAATTGGCGCCTGCCTGATGGCTG
>JARIAA010000135.1 GCA_029264635.1 Psychrobacter sp.
CGTATCAACACTATCAGCGCTAGATGTTTTTTCCTCAGCGCTATCGTTAGATTTTGCATTATTATTATCAAACCACTTTAGCCCGCTTGGAGTAATTAATCCATCTAAAGGCACATCCCATGGTTGTCGCTCTAATTGCTCAACCACTTGAAAGTCATAACACCAGCCAATCTTTAACGGTTTTTTTGCCATAGCTTGATAGCTTTTACCAAGGGTCGTATCATAAAATCCGCCGCCCATGCCCATACGATTGCCATTTACATCAACTGCCACGAGCGGACAGATAATGACATCTAACTCACGCGCCCAAAGCAGCCGGCGATGGTGATTTTGCTTCATACCTAAGCTGTGAATGCGCGTCGGTATATTTAACAGTTTCGACTGATAAATTGGCACAAAACGCAGCAGTTTATCATCATTACCTAATGATCCAACCACGGGCAAATAAGGCAAATAGCCTAAGCGATTACACCAATCTAGCAGTGGCTGAGTGGGCAGCTCACCAAAACCATCGTAATATAAGCCAATACGCGCACACGGTGGTAAGCATTGTTGCAACTTGATTAAGTGTAAACTTGCCATGCGCGCGTATTGTCTGCGTTCACTATCTGTGAGCTTGCGGCGCTGGCGGGTAAATTGCCGTCTTGGCGGATTGCTAGACATGGCTTCCTTTGATTCAAGATTTTTTAGCTCAGGATGCATAAACATACTATCCAATAATGTATTAACTTGATGGTAACTGGTACTTTTAGAGCGCTGCAATGGCTATTTGTGAATATTCAACACGGTCTAGTCATGCTATCATAATGCCACTTTACATCGTATTTTCGTTTATGTGCAGCAAGTGTTGCATTTTTTATAGCTAAATAAAATTAAAGAGGGTAGTTATGTCGACACAGAATCAGGCAACTCGTACCGAAAAAGATACCATGGGCAACGTGGAAGTGCCAGCCGATGCTTATTGGGGCGCGCAAACCCAGCGTAGCCGTGAGAACTTCAAAATCGGTGGCGAGACCTTGCAGCGTCCGATGATTGGAGCAATGGCTTTGGTTAAAAAAGCCGCTGCGATTACTAATGCGAGCCTTGAGCGTTTAGATACCGATAAGCGCGACTTAATCGTACGAGCTGCTGACGAAGTTATCAACGGCGGTCTAACCGATCAGTTCCCATTGGTTGTATGGCAGACAGGTTCTGGTACGCAGTCAAACATGAACATGAACGAAGTGCTAGCCAATCGTGCTAATGAGATTGCAGGGAACGCGCGCGGCAGCTACACGCCGATTCATCCCAATGACCATGTCAATCATGCACAGTCTACCAACGACAGCTTCCCAACGGCGATTCGTGTGTGCTGCTGCTCGTCAAATCAACAGCCTATTGATTCCAGCAGTAAAAGCACTCCGCGATACGCTAGATGCGAAAGCCAAAGAATTTGATAGCATCGTCAAAATTGGTCGTACCCATTTACAAGACGCGACACCTTTGACATTAGGCCAAGAGTTCAGCGGTTATGTGAGTCAACTTGACCACTCTTTGACTCGTATCGACAACGCGCTACAAGGTCTATATGAATTGCCACTAGGCGGTACGGCGGTTGGTACTGGCTTGAATGCCCATCCTGATTATGCGGTAAAAGCAGCAGAGCAATTATCAACCTTGACTGGTCTGCCATTTGTCACCTCACCAAACAAATTTGAAGCACTAGCGGCTCGTGATGCCGAAGTATTTGCTTCCGGCGCACTAAAAACGCTAGCGGGCAGCTTAAATAAAATCGCTAACGATGTGCGTTGGCTCGCCTCAGGTCCTCGCTGTGGTCTAGGCGAATTGACGATTCCAGAAAATGAGCCAGGCTCATCTATTATGCCGGGTAAAGTCAACCCAACCCAGTCAGAAGCCATGACCATGGTTGTCGCGCAAGTGATGGGTAACGACGTTACTATCAGCATGGCAGGCGCGTCAGGTAACTTTGAGCTCAACGTTTATAAGCCTGTTATCGCCTTCAACCTATTGCAATCTATCAAGCTACTAGGCGATGCGTGCAATAGCTTTAACGAAAACTGTGCGGTTGGTATCGAGCCCGTCAAAGACAAAATTGACGACTTCTTGCATAATTCGTTGATGCTAGTAACTGCTTTGAACCGTCATGTCGGTTATGAAAACGCCGCGAAAATTGCTAAGACGGCTTATAAAGAAAACAAAACGTTGAAGCAAGTGGCGGTTGAATTAGAGTTGTTAACTGAAGCTCAGTTTGATGAGTGGGTGACGCCAGCGGATATGGTACATCCTTCTTAATATCAATCCAAAAACCTGATTAGTATTGTCAGATAAGCTGAGCCTACAATTAGTAGCACTTGCGCTTGTCTTCCTTACAACTCAGATTTTTAAATTCGATATCCTCATTGATAAAAAGACCTTGCTATCCCTTTTAAAAAGGTGTGTAAGGTCTTTTTTTGTCTGTCAATTGAAGCACCTACATCACGCGCAACAATGTCTTACGCTCAGACAACAAGCCAACTAATATTTATAACAACCTCAACAAAAGTTTTGGTTAGAATATGTGCATAGATAAGCACTCATGAATAACAATAAAGACGATAAGAGCGAACCAATTAGAAAAATCAAAAATGGTTAGTCGATAAAAGTCTTTGTTTATATCGTGCTTATTTATAAAAACTAAAATTAATCAATTGAGGTAATATTATGAAAGCATTAACTGCGGCATTATCATCCGCTGGTATTTTGATGGCTGCGCTGGGCTCTGGTTCAGCGCTTGCTTATTCAGATAACGTGATGGAAGCGAGCGAAAGCTATGACACTGCTGTCAGACATAGACAAGTGAATTATAGCTGCCAAAACAACAAGAAAGTCAGCGTAACTTATGGTTTTAACAAGCAAAACCTACCGACATTTGCAGAAGCCAATTTGAATGGTAAAAAAAGATTTTTACCCATTAACTTAGGTCGTTCTGACACGGTTGATACTGTATTTGGTGATGAAGAGAATTTTAGTATTATGACTGGTGCACTGCGTCTGAATAACTATCACAAGTCATCTGCTAATATCCAAAATGCTAAGAGCGAAATTCTTTATAAGGGTTGTGAAGTGGCTTCTATTGTAAAAATTAAAGGTTAGCTTGAAGTAGTCTAATAGATTTAGAGCATTT
>JARIAA010000152.1 GCA_029264635.1 Psychrobacter sp.
GAAGATAATGCGTTTACCCCCTATTTGATGGTTGATGCCACTGCTGAAAATGTACAAATACCCATGGAACACGTGCAAGATGGTCGTATTGTATTGAACATTGCTAGCCGTGCGACTGGAAATATGCGCATGGAAAATGACTATATTCATTTTAGTGCACGTTTTGGTGGGGTCTCACAAGAGATTTGGGTGCCGCTAACGGCGGTGATGGGTATTTATGCTAAAGAGAACTCTCAAGGCATGTTCTTTGATCCTAGCGAATATGAAAACTATGAACCTGAAGATGACTTGGTAGATGGCTCTAATACTAGCCCTGCTGCGGCGCCTAAACCTAAACGTAGTAACAAAGCGGGTTTAAAAGTATTGAAATAATAAAGCTTAACATAATAGATCATCACGCAAAAAAGCTGGACGTATTATAGACATCCAGCTTTTTTATTGCCCGTTCAAAAGGCTGACAACGGGTCGATCACTATTAAGTTCTTGGTAAGGTGACGCCTCTTTGACCCTGATATTTACCGCCCCGATCTTTATAACTGATTTCGCAAACATCATCAGCATCACTTTGGAAAAATAGCATTTGTGCCACTCCTTCCCCAGCATAAATGCGAGCAGGTAAATTGGTGGTATTGCTAAATTCCAACGTCACCTGACCTTCCCACTCCGGCTCAAGGGGTGTCACGTTGACGATGATACCGCAGCGTGCATATGTCGATTTACCAAGGCAAATAGTCAATACATCGCGCGGAATACGAAAATACTCCATCGTGCGTGCCAGCGCGAACGAGTTGGGCGGAATGATACACTCGTCACCAACAATATCTATAAAACTTTTTTCATCGAAGTTCTTTGGATCAACAACGACAGAATGGACGTTGGTAAACACTTTAAACTCAGGGGCGCAGCGGACATCATAACCATAGCTTGAGGTTCCGTAGCTTACTAGACGCTCACCTGCCTCGTTAAAACGTACTTGACCCGGTTCATATGGCTCAATCATGCCATGCTCTTCAGCCATTTTACGAATCCAGCGGTCAGATTTGATTGACATCATTATTCCTTAGCAAATATTTAATAGCGGTGATTATACGGCAGTCAAAGGCATAATTATAGAGACACTACCCTCTCATTTATAAAGGTAGTTATTATTGGGATTGAGAAGTTTACTCATGTACTAAAAAATTCGCTTGTCATCCACAGGCCTTGCAAATTTATCAATGTTGGCTTCGATATTTTTGGCGATACTAATATAGTAGGGCGCAAACTCATCATCGGCTAATACACTGGGTTCCCCTTTGTCCACTTGTGCACGAATACCGCTGGCAAGTGGCAATTGTCCTAATAATGGCACGTGATATTGCTCAGCGATAAACTCGCCACCACCAGTACCAAAGATAGCTTCGGTATGCCCGCAATTGCTACAAGTATGCAATGCCATATTTTCAACCACACCAAGTACTGGAATATGGGTTTTATTAAACATCTCAATGCCTTTTTGGGCGTCGAGTAAGGCAATGTGCTGCGGCGTGGTCACAATCACAGCGCCCGTGACTGGAATACGCTGGGCAAGTGTTAGTTGAATATCGCCCGTCCCTGGTGGCATATCAATCACTAAGTAATCTAGCTGTGGCCAGTTGGTTTGATTATATAACTGCATTAACGCACCCGTAGCTTTTGGTCCACGCCAAGCAACAGGTGTGTTGTCGCCATCGAGCAAACTGCCAATCGACAACATCGCTATGCCACGTGCATCGATAGGAACGAACTGCTCGTTTTCTAGCTCGGGCTTTACATTGGCCACGCCCAGCATCGTCGGCATACTGGGTCCATAAATATCGGCATCGAGTACGCCAACGCGGTTGCCCAATTTTTGTAGTGCTAAGGCAATATTGACTGTCGTAGTTGATTTGCCAACACCCCCTTTACCAGATGCCACGACGATGATATGGCGAATACGGGGATGCGCCGTCAATGATGCTTGTGTTGGCGCCGCTTTAGTAATTGGTGGTTCAGCATTATGACTGCTATCATTATTTGCTGGTGGTTTTTGTTGTTTGTCCATCACATTTGTGGTCTTTGGTATCTGTTTTGGCAAGCTCGATTCCCCGCCTTTAATAGGTGCAGGCAAGCGTACATTCATATGAATAGCTTTGATACCATGTGGATGCAATAGTTGACCAAGCTCTTGTTGAATGACTTCAGGATCACTATCTGCTGGCAGGCGTAAATCTAAGGTAAGCTGGTTACCGTCACGCTCAAGGCCCATCACCATCGTAGCAATACTAACAGTGCCTACTTCATAGCCGAGCAATACTTTATCCACGGCGCTATCACGTTCTGCCTGCTGCTGCGGAGTCTCGGGTTTGTCAGATTTCATTTTTTTTATAAAATTAAACATAGTGGCCTTTGCTTCTATATGAGTAGGTAAATATGACACACTTGACTGGAACTATAATCAGGCTAAAAGTTTTCGATGACGATCGCCACGCTATTTGATCGCCCTAGTGTAGCCGAATAAGGTCTATTAAAAAACCATACTGCCAGTCACTAAAAACAGTAGCATACCCTGTTAGATTGACTGTTTTGAATAAGTTTGCTAATTCGTAAGGAGTAAAAATATTAACCTCTCTTTTACTGTACCCGATTCTTTTGCTCTAAGTTAGCCTATTCCTAATATTCTTGAGGCAATAAACAAGTAAATCAACACACCTGAAGCATCACTTATCGAAGTAATCAAAGGTGCGCTAGCAGTCGCAGGGTCAAAGCCTAGTTTATTTAATACAAAGGGCAGACTCATACCAATAACACTACCAATCATGACCACACATATCATACTAAGTGCCAGCACCAAAGACACCAAAGCATCGCCCCGAACATAACCGATAAGAGCGATAGCAACAGCCATAGTAGCGCCAAGCATCAACGCGACCAATGCTTCTCGGCCCAATAATGAGAACCAGTCGCGCATCACCACATCGCCAGTCGCTAACGCACGAACCATCAAGGTTGCCGACTGAGAGCCTGCGTTACCACCACTATCGACCAGTAGCGGTAAGAAAAATACCAGTACTAAGTTTGCGGCTATCACATCCTCAAAATTTGCAATACTAAGCCCAGAAAGCAAATTACCAAATACTAAAAACACCAGCCAAAATACGCGCTTACGGTATAAAATTCTGATACTGACATCTTTTAGCCTGCCGACCACTGTAGAGACACCCCCTGATTTATGAAAATCATCGGTGGCCTCATCGCTAGCGACATCCATGGCATCATCGTGAGTCACTATGCCCACAAGCGCACCGCTATCATCGACAATAGGCAGGGCAATCAAGTCGTAACGCGCGACCACTTTAGCCACATCTTCTTGATCATCATTTACATGACAAGCCACAGGACCACTGACCATAATGTCATGAATCAATTGTTCTGGAGACGCTAAAATAAGCACTCTTAATGATACAACTCCTAACAATTTACGCTCGTTGTCTATGACATAAGCGTGATAGATAGTCTCTGCATCGGGCGCCTCTAGACGTAACGCTGCTAACGCTTCGTTGACATCCATCTGAGCTTCTAAGGTCGCATAATCAGAGGTCATCAAAGCACCAGCCGTGCGCTCTTCATAAGCGGCCAACCTGCGAATATCTTCACGCTGCGCCTGCGCTAATGCTGGCAGCAGAGCATCACGTTGTTCTTGGTTTAGGTGCTTATATAAGTCAGTGCGCTCATCAGCTGGCATCTCTCCTATCAGCCTTGCCATACTCTCTCGAGGAAACTCATGGGCCATGGCAACCTGAGTATGAGGCTCTAAATAGGCAAATATTGTAGAGCGATTGGGCAGGCGTTCTAGCAGCTGCCAGGCAAGCGTGGGCTTAATCAGTGTTAAGATGTCAGCAATATCGATAGGCCGTAGATCTTGTACTTGAAGAATCGCTTGCTCAAACTGCTGTTGTTCAATGGCAATATTTAACATCAAAGCGAGGGCTTCATGGTTCATTTTTTTACTCCGTGCAACCCTGAATGGTGCAACAAGCGCTAATAAAAAAGAGCCAATACGATTGGCTCAAGTTACTATAAAATAAGATGCTAGTAGATTGCTTAATGATTAGCAAGCTTATGACTAACAAACCAATGAAATATTCATCAAATTCATCAGTTCATAAACCAGCCGTGACTGGCAACGATAGATTGCCCTGTAAACACATTGGTCGGAAAAGCGGCTAAAAACAATGCCAATTGAGCAATGTCATCGATCGTGGTAAATTCTTTGTCAACCGTATTGACCAGCATGATGTCATTGACGACAGCCTCTTCACTGATGCCTTTTTCAGCCGCTTGTTGTGGAATTTGTTTTTCGACCAATGGCGTTTTAACAAAGCCCGGACAGATAACATGCGAGCGTACATTGTGCTCAGCCCCTTCTTTTGCCAAGACGCGACACAGACCCAATAAACCGTGTTTAGCCGTTACATATGGCGCTTTATAGAGTGAGGCTTCGTGTGAATGTACCGAACCCATATAAATGACGGTACCGCCTTTACCCTCTTTATACATATGCTGTACAGCCGCTTTAGTCGTCAAAAATGCGCCATCTAAATGGATAGCAAGCATTTTTTTCCAGTCGTCGAATGCCATTTTATTGATTGGAGCAATGATTTGAATGCCAGCATTAGAGACGAGAATATCAATACTACCAAAAGCATCAACCAGCTGCTGCACGCCATCATTTACCGCATCCTCTGAGGTGACATCCATCTCAATCGCTAGTGCACGTCCACCAGTAGCGTTAATCTCATCAACGGTCCGCTGAGCGGCATCAAGGTTGATATCAGCGATACCAACCGCCGCCCCTGCTTTGGCATAAGTTTCAGCGATATCACGCCCAATGCCGCTGGCCGCACCTGTGACCAAAGCCACTTTGCCTGTTAAATCTTGTGTTAATTGAGTTGTCATATATGTTATATCCTTTATCTAATAGCGCTAGAAGAAGCCTTTATGGAATGGAAGCCTTTATTGAATGATAGTCACTGGGGTCTTACTTTGTAGTTCATCAAAACTCACAGCATCAGCCAGCTCAACCAGCTTTAACCCATCAGCCGTAATATCAAGTACGGCAAGCTCAGTGATAATACGATCAACCACGCCTTTGCCCGTGAGTGGTAGCTCGCAATTGGTAAGGATTTTTGGCTCACCATGTTTATTGACCTGCTCCATCAGCACAATCACGCGCTGCACACCAGCGACCAAATCCATAGCACCGCCCATGCCTTTGACCATCTTTTTAGGAATCATCCAGTTGGCAAGGTCGCCTTGCTCTGAGACTTCCATAGCGCCCAATATCGCAAGGTTGACATGCCCGCCTCGAATCATGGCAAATGACTCTGAACTACCAAAATAACTGGCCCCTGGTGCCGCTGTTACCGTTTGCTTACCTGCATTGATCAAATCTGCGTCAACTTCGTCTACACTCGGAAACTCGCCAATACCTAATAAGCCGTTTTCTGATTGCAACCAGACGTCCATACCTTCTGGGATATAGTTAGCGACCAAGGTCGGTAGGCCAATACCCAAGTTGACATAATACCCATCTTGTAGCTCTTGTGCGGCGCGCTGCGCCATCTGCTCTCTTGTCCATGCCATGGTAATTTCCTTATTCTTTATAGTGTTCTATGACTCATTCATTTATATTTTGATTAATTAC